>JBMTJR010000061.1:0-10073 GCA_049438565.1 Kiritimatiellia bacterium | reverse complement strand
GATGGCCTGATGATTATTCTCCGGGGCATAAACCGCAATGCCGGTGCCGATCCGGTGGACATGGTATCGATCCGCATCTGGGTGCAGGGATCTTCAGTATAGAGCTGGCCCGGGTTCTGGAGCGCTTCTACGGCCAGATAATAATCTTCCATGTCCACGAGGTGCTCCAGGATGGCTTCGCGTGTATAATAGGTCTTGGTGCGCCCGGTCTTCCTTGCCAGTTGCTCCAGACGATTCTCGGTTTCCGGATCTAAACGGATAGCTAACCTGCAAGATTTATTGCAGTGAAATACGTGTACTGCAACCGCAATTTTTTTTACGATGTTGATCGTGAACCCCGTGCTTGGCAATTTTATAGGGTTGAGAGGAGGATTGAGGAGGATCCGCTGTTTGGGGAACGGCGGCGGAATGTGAAGCCAGATACGGATTTCTGGAAGACGAGTTTGACCTTCCTGACCGCGGGGTAGAATCCAATCGGCCGGATCCACTGGCGTGAAAGGCCTCACGCGCTTGTTGGAGACACCTCGTCGTCCCGGATGCATCGGGATTCACGGAGAAAGGTAAGGTCTGTCTGCCGGGCAAAAGACCTGAGGCGACCAAGGACTTCCATTCAGGTGAAGGGACGGTCCGGACTGTATTTGGGGAGGGCCCGATCCTGCTTTTAATTCATCTCCAGAGGTTATTTATTCTATTACGAAACATTTAGTTTTGTTTTTCCCGGGATCGCTTCTATGTGGATTGTATATTTACGGAATCTGTATGACTTTTTTTCTGAATCTCATTTTGCTTCCCCGGGATCTTTTATTCCTCAGCGTGGACTGTTTCCTCATCAGCATGGACATGCTGGTGTACCGTCCGATTCGTCATGCCAAGGATCAGCCCTGTCCCTTCTGTAAAAGAATGGATGTGGGGTACCGTCCCCGTCCGATGCCGCCCGGATTAAGGAAGTACCGGAACCGCTGGTTGATTGACTGGATGCAGCCCTGTTTGAAAAAATCCCTGACGCCTCCCCCGCCTGCGAGACGGATGTGCATGCAGGACGGCAGTTTTGTGCGCTACAGCCGCGGGATCTATCTGGTGACCCTGATTTTGTTTCTGTTCTGGTTTTTGCTAGTGCAAATAATTCTCCATTAGATCCGCCTGTAAAGAGTCTTGTTTGCGGAGGGTTTTCCTTTAGCATCTCTGCATGAGAGTCTTTCTTCTGCTTCAGGCGGTTCATCTGGCCGCCCTTCTGGGTTTTGGCCGGGTGCAGGCCCGGGACTGGACCGAACTGGAGGGGGTGATTTTTGAAGAGAACGCGGCAAACGATGCGGACAGCTTTCACGCCAAACGCAACCGCTCCCGCTATCTGTTCCGTCTCTATTTTTTGGATGCCCCGGAGACGGACCTCCGGTATCCGGACCGGGTGGAGGAGCAGGCCGCGTATTTCGGAGTGACCCCGGAGACGGCGGTGAAAGAAGCAAAAAATGCCGCCGCGTTTCTTCAGGAACTGCTCAATGGTCAAAGTTTCACCGTATACACCCGTTATGCGGATGCCCAGGGAGCCAGCGACATGAAGCGCTATTATGCCATGGTCAAAGTGGGGGACCGCTGGCTGAGTGAACTGCTGGTGGAAAAGGGCTACGCACGGATCCACGGGGTGGGTACGGAGCTTCCGGACGGTACCAGCGAACGGATTTTCTGGTCGCGGCTCCGCAAGCTGGAGCGTGAGGCCAAAGCAGAGAAAAGAGGCCTCTGGGGCGAAGGGAAGGAAGCAAAAGCCGCTCCTCTGCTGCTGGCAGGGCAGAAAATCAGACTGCCGGCCCTCACGGCGGTTTTTCAGATCCATCCCCCCCATCAGCCGGTCGGCACCCTTCCGGCCGGCTGGGAGGTGACGCTGGGTCCGGAGAAGATTCCGGGTTTCCGGGAGGTGCAGTTTGTCAGTCCGGGAGGAAACGCCTTCACGGGAATGGTTCAGGAAAGTACTCTTCCCTGAATGAATTTTGTCCGGTCCCGCTTGCCAGTGCTCCGGGTCTGAATTAGGCTTCCCCTATGCTCCCACTTACTGACCACGTCCTGATTTTCACGATCATCATTTTCATGATCCTCCTGGCGCCCCTGCTTGGCAGTCTGCTCCGGATTCCGGACATGGTGCTGCTGCTGTTTGCCGGTGCGGCGCTGGGGGCGGACGGTTTCGGGGTCCTGGAGCGAAATGAGGCCGTGGTGCTGCTGGGGGAAATCGGTCTGTTGTACATTATGTTTCTGGCGGGACTGGAGATTGACCTCTACGAGTTTTCCCGCACCAAACTCCGAAGTATCAGTTTCGGGTTCGTCACCTTCCTCATTCCCCAGGTTCTGGGTGCGGTGGTGGTCTATTATGCCCTTGGCAACTGGACCTGGTCCGCCGCCATTCTGATGGCCTCCATGTTCGCCTCCCACACCCTGCTGGCGTATCCGGTGGCAACCAAACTGGGGATTCACCGGGCGGAACCGGTCACGGTTTCGGTGGGGGCCACCATTGTCACCGACACCCTCGCCCTGCTTGTATTGGCGGTGATTGTGGACGCTTCGCAGGGAATCGCCCTGGACATCACATTCTGGGCCGGTCTGGCCGCCGCCATGGGCGTGCTGGTGATCAGTATCGGCCTGCTGATCCCCCGTCTGGCCCGCTGGTTTTTCAAACATGTGAGTGAAGCGGGCGGCACCCAGTTTCTGTTTGTGCTGACCGTGGTCTGTGCCTGTGCCTACTTTTCCCAGTATGCCCGGATGAAACCCCTGATCGGCGCATTTCTCGCCGGGGCGGCCCTCAACCGTCAAATCCCGGAACACAGCGCCCTGATGAACCGTCTGGAATTTGTCGGCAACAACCTGTTTATTCCCTTTTTCCTGATTTCGGTGGGAATGCTTGTGGACCCGGCGGTGCTGGTGTCCGATCCGGAAACCTGGAAAGTGATCGGGGTCATGGTGGGAATGGTGGTGCTGACCAAATTTCTCGCCTCCTGGATCACCGGTTTGCTGCTGGGATATAAAATGGCGGAGCGGAATGTGATGTTCGGACTCACCGTGGTCCAGGCGGCCGCCACTTTGGCCGCGGCTCTGGTGGGGTTCGATGCGGGACTGCTGAATGATGCGGCCCTGAACGGGGCGATCGCCATGATTGTGGTGACGGTGCCGCTGGGCAGCTGGGTGGTGCAGAATTCCGGTCGGAAAATGGCGCTGGCGGATGTGGGAAGCTCCCGGGTGCTGCGCCTGGAACAGCGGATTCTGCTGCCGGTGCATAAACCGGAGGCCGCCGCTTCTTTGATGGAGCTGGGTCTGCTGCTCCGGGATAAATCAAGTCCGGGGGGGATTTATCCGCTCACGATTATTTCGGATCAGCACGAAACCGAACCTGAGGTGGCCAAGGGGGAAAAACTGCTGGCCCAGTGCATCAACCAGGCTTCCGCAGCCGGAATGGAGGTTGAACCGCAGCTCCGGGTGGACCTCAATCCGGTGGACGGAATTGTGCGGGCGGTGCGGGAATTGCGTTCCACCACGGTGGTGACCGGATGGGGGCAAACCCTCTCCGCCGGAAACCGGATTTTCGGCAGCACGCAGCAGAATCTCGCCGAAAAATGTCCGGCCCGGGTGATGCTCTGCCGCCTGCCGCGTCCTCCGGCCACCAACAAAATTCTCCGTATGCCGATGCCTCCGCTTTCGGAGCACCGCAACGATCTGAACACCCTGCTGCGCGAGACCAAACTTCTGGCCAAACAGGCGGGCCTGAAACTGCATCTCTATCTGAGTGGTCCGGCAGGGGAGGATCTGGGTCCGAAATTTGAAAAAATGCAGCCGGGCTGTGAGATTAAAATCACCCATTGTAAAACCTGGAAAGAATGCCGGCAGACGCTGTTTGCGGATATTCAGGCGGATGATTTGATCCTGCTGCCGCAGATCCGCCGGGACACGGCCCTGTGGACTCCCACGCTGGATCCGCTGCCGGAACTGATGGCGCGGCAGTTTCCGCAGAACAACCTGATCGTGATTTATCCCGAAATGGAACGGCGGGAGGATTTCCAGGGTCCGGTGGCGCTGCCCGCAAACGATGCCTTCCCGGAAATCCGGGGGATTGACTGGCGTACCGGGAGCACACCCGCGGCTCTGATCTCCCAGCTGGTGCAGGAGGGTCTGCCCGGCGATGCGGAAATGGTGGAGGAGGCGGTGCCGGCGCTGATCGATTCCGCGAAAATGACCCCGGTCGAACTCGCGCCGGATGTGATTCTTCTGCACGGACACTGTGGTCACCGGGAGGGACCGCTGGTGCTGATCGGATTCGGGGAGCCGCTGGTTTCCTTCTTCGGGCTGTCCCGGGCGCCCCGGATTCTGATCTGTCTGCTGAGTCCCAAAGATGATGCACCGGTGGTCCACCTCCGTTCTCTGGCCCGGGTGGCCAAGCGATTCCGTCAGCCCGGAATCGCGGAACAGCTGGCCGGGGCGAAAGGTGCGCCGGATGTCTGCCGGATTCTGGCGGACGACGGGAGTGATTTGTAACTTGTCCCGCTCTATTTCTCCGGCTAAGGCGGGGCCATGAATTCAGTCACGGTCCCTATTCGTTTCCGCCCGGTCTATCAGCCCTACATTTGGGGGGGCGATAAATTCCGACGCCTGCTTGGACGTCAGGACACCCCCGAGGGCATCGTGGCGGAATCCTGGGAGATTTCCTCCCGGACGGACGGCATGGGCATGGTGGCGGAGGGGTCTCTGGCCGGGAAAAGTTTTGCCGAACTGCTGACCCAGGATCCCCGGGGGATTCTGGGGAGCCGGGTCGCCCGGAACGACTTTCCCCTGCTGATCAAAGTGCTGGATGCCGCCCAGACGCTCAGTGTGCAGGTGCATCCCAACGACGAGACTGCCGCACAGTACGGGGGAGAGGCAAAAACCGAAACCTGGTATATTCTCCAGGCCGATCCCGGAGCCTGCGTATACTGCGGCATCCGGGACGGGGTCTCTCCGGAACAGTTCCGCGTCGCCATCGCCGAAAATACGCTCGAACCCCTGCTGAAAAAAATTCCGGTGAAAGCCGGGGATGCCATTTTTGTTCCCGGTGGAAGGGTGCACGCGATTGCCAGCGGATGCCTTCTGCTGGAGGTGCAGCAGAATTCCAACACTACCTACCGCATTTATGACTGGGGCAGGGTGGGGGCGGACGGAAAAGGACGCGAGCTGCATATCGATCAGGCCCTCCAGGTGAGCATTTTCCGGGTGGAGGAAGAGGCGCTGACCCCGGCGCTACCTCTAGAATCGCTGGCCGGAATGCCCCGGGAACAGATCATGAAATCTCCCTATTTTCTGCTGGAGAAACTGAGTCTCACCCAATCGGCCACCCTGCCGGCCTGTCCGGAAAGTTTTCAGGTGCTGTTCGCCATCGATGGGGATGCTGAGGTGAGTGCCGGCGGAGAAAGTGTCCGGGTGCAGAAAGGAAGTTCCGTGCTGTTGCCCGCCGCCGCCCCGGAGGCCTCGCTTCGCAGTCTGGGCGGACCGTTGCATCTGATGCGGGTCACCCAGCCCTAAAACCGGATCCGCCACAACGAGGGTGCTTTATCATTGCGCCCTCCCGGTGCGGATTCTATAGTCGGCCCGTGAAACCGCTCCCTTCCATTCTCACCGCCTCACTGTTCCTTCTGCTCAGCGCCTGCGGAAGAAATCCGGAAACGCTTGCCCGGAGGGGAATCGAAGCGCTGAACGAAGAATCCTACGGGCAGGCCCGGCATCTGTTGGAAAAAGCGGGGGAGAAAACCGGGGGGGAGAGGTCTGCGGATCTTTGGGCACTGGCCGGACTTGCCGCGGCCCGGTCGGGCCGGGCCGGAGATGCGGAGCGGCTTTTTATGCAGGCCCTGGAGATTCATCCCCCGCATTTTGAGGCCAACTACAATCTCGGTGAACTGCTGATTCAGCAGGACCGTCTGGAGGAGGCGGCCCTGTGGCTGAATAAAGAGGTGTTTGCGGATACAGGCCGGACGGAGGCGCTGGAGGCACTGGCGGGGATCGCGCTGCGGCAGCAGGAATTTGATGCCGCCCTCGAATATCTGCAGCAGGCCCGCACCCGGGGGGAGAATGCGCGGGTGCTTACCAGTCTGGCGGTGGCGGGAAAAATAAAATTCTCCGTGGAGCAGTCGCGTGATCTGCTGCAGCAGGCAGTGACCATGGATCCGGGTTACGCCCCGGCGCAGCTGAATCTGGCCGCGCTGCTGGATCAGAACCGGCTGGATCCTGCCCAGGCCGCGAATCATTATGAGGCCTTTCTTCGTCTGCGCCCGGAGGACGACAAAGTTCCGCTGGTCCGGCAGCGTCTGCAGATCATGCTGCAGCGGGAGGCCTCCGGAGATTTCAGCCGTCCGGATCCGCTGCGGCAGCAGGTGGAGGCTTTATTGGATCAGGCCACCCGCGCCGCCCAGGCGGGAAATAAAGCGCTGGCGCTGCAGAGCTGTCTGCAGGCCAATGCGCTGGCCACCCGGGCCCAGCGGACCGATTTGCGGGAGCGTGCCCTCCGGGCTGCGCCGAGTCTGATACCGGATTCGGCCAGATCACATCTGGGACTGGGACAGTTTCTGCTCAGTCAGAACCGGAAAACCGAAGCCATGATCTCTCTGGAGAGAGCCCGCGAACTGGCTCCGGAATGGCAGATGAGTCTGCGTCCTGCGGTTCTGCTTGCGGCTGATCTCGGACGGAAGACTTCCGGCACCGCGATGCTCCGCGCTGCGGAACAGGCGGGTGCGGACAATCCCGGCCTGTTGATGGAGGTGGGGGATCTTTACGCCGAGGCCTTGAATGATGAACGGGAATCCCGGAGAGTCTATCGGGAGATTCTTGAGAAATTTCCTGACTACAATCAGCGGGCCGCCCTTGAAGCCCGGCTGAACCGTTAGGCGTCGCGTTCGTGGCGCTCCTGTTTTTTCTGTTCACGGTTCCGGGTTTGCACTTCCGATTTCTCCAGCGGGGAAATCACCACCACAAATTCACCCTTGGAGCTGTGGGTGTCCAGAAACGCATGCAGATCGGCGGCCCGTCCGCTTTTCAGCGTTTCAAATTTTTTGGTGAGTTCGCGGCCGATAAACAGCTCCCGGTCCCCGAGAATGTCCTGAATATCCAGCATCAGTTTCTGAATACGGTGGGTGGATTCGTAGAGCACAATGCTGCGGGGCTCTCCGACAAAAGTTTCCAGCAGACGGCGGCGTCCGGCACTCTTGTTGGGAGGAAAACCGACGAACACAAACCCGTCCTGACCCCATCCGCTGAGGGCCAGTCCGGTGGTGAGCGCGGTGGGACCGGGAATGGAGGTGAGAAACAGACCGGCCTCCCGCACCGCCTGCACCATGCGGGATCCCGGATCGGAGATCAGCGGCATTCCGGCATCGCTGACCAGGGCCACGGCCTTCCCGGATTCAATTTCCTGAATCACCCGCTCCACCCGGGAGCGTTCATTGAATTCATGACAGGAGAGCAGCGGTTTGGAGATTTCGAATCGCTGCAGCAGAATCCCGGTTTTGCGGGTGTCCTCCGCCAGGATCAGGTCCACCTCCTGCAGGGTCCGCACTCCCCGGAAGCTCATGTCCTCGAGATTGCCAATGGGGGTTCCAACCAGATAAAGTCCTGCATCCATCCCTGCTTCCCTACGCGCTTGCGGCGGGAAGGCAATTCAAGACTTGCGCTCAGGCAGCCTTCGGTTTAGAGGAAAGCTTTCCCAACCTGCCCAGGTGGTGGAATGGCAGACACAGGGGACTTAAAATCCCCCGGCCGATAAGGCCGTGCGGGTTCGAGTCCCGCCCTGGGTACCATCATAGCGGGACTACAGGGGAGGTGTTTTTCGTGCCCTCTCGCGGTAAATAAAAATACAGAGGTCGATAACAGGAAGTACTTTCTCTCATTCCGGGATTTGTCAGGGTTGTATGAGCGGATCACTTGTCCCTTGCCATCTCTGTGAAATCGCATATTGAGGGTCCATGAAGAACATTCTTATTGTTGGAGCCGGCGGGGTGGGCAGAGTTGTGGCGCACAAATGTGCCCAGGTGCCTGAAGTTTTTGAGACGATTACCCTGGCCAGCCGTACGAAGGCGAAGTGCGATCAGATTGCCTCCGAGATTTCCCGTCCGATCCGGACGGCGGCGCTGGATGCCGACAATGTGGCGGAAACCGTGGCGCTGATTAAAGAATGCGGCGCGGAGATGCTGCTGAATGTGGCGCTGCCCTATCAGGATTTGACCCTGATGGAGGCCTGTCTGGAGGCGGGGATTCATTATCTGGACACCGCCAATTACGAACCGAAGGACGAGGCCCGCTTTTCGTATGAGTATCAGTGGCCCTACCACGACCGCTTCCGGGAAAAGGGACTTATGGCGCTGCTGGGCAGTGGGTTTGACCCGGGGGTGACCAATGTGTTCTGTGCCCACGCGGTGAAGCATTTGTTTGATGAAATTCATTATGTGGACATTCTCGACTGCAACGCCGGGGATCACGGACTGCCTTTCGCGACCAATTTCAATCCGGAAATCAACATCCGCGAAATCACCGCCAACGGCCGCTTCTGGGAGGCCGGGGAGTGGAAAGAAACCCGGCCGCTTGAGATTCACCGTCCCTATGACTTTCCGGTGGTGGGCGAAAAAGAAATTTACCTGCTTTATCATGAGGAAATGGAATCGCTGTGCCGCAACCTGCCCGGCTTGAAACGGATCCGTTTCTGGATGACCTTCGGCGCATCCTACATCAATCACCTGACGGTACTGCAGAATGTGGGCATGACTTCGATTGAGCCCATCCCGTTTCAGGGTCAGCAGATCGCTCCGATCGAATTTCTGAAGGCGGTGCTTCCGGATCCGGCGTCCCTGGGCCCGCTCACCAAAGGCAAGACGGTGATTGGAAACGTGGTCGAAGGACTCAAAGACGGCAAAAAACGTAAAATTTATATCTACAACGTCTGTGATCACGAGGAATGCTATGCGGAGGTGAAATCCCAGGCCATCTCCTACACCACCGGGGTGCCGGCCATGATCGGTGCCAAGCTGATGATGAACGGCAGCTGGCTGCAGCCGGGTGTCTGGAACATCGAGCAGTTGGATCCCGACCCCTTCATGGCCGCATTGAATGTGCACGGACTTCCCTGGCAGGTGGTGGAGCTGGATCCGGACTCTCCCCCCCTCTGGTAAGCGCCGGCCCCTCCGGCCCTGGAGGCGAGGTTCTCTTTTTTTCACAATCATTCTCCTCTTTCTTTTCATGAATAAAGCCATTCCTACCTGGACCGCATCCGATTCTGCGGATCTCTATAATCTTCCCCGCTGGGGGGCGCCCTACTACCGGGTTTCCAGTGCCGGCGAGGTGGAGGTGAATCTCGGAGATGAGAACTGTGCCTCCTGGCACAGCATGGGACAGATGATCGGGGAACTGTCCGAACGGGGCATTGAGGCACCGTTGATGCTGCGGTTTGGAAATATTCTGGAGCACCGCCTGCGGCTGATCAACGAATCCTTCCGCAAAGTGATTCAGGCGGCGGGATACAAAGCGCCTTTCAAGGGTGTCTTTCCGATCAAAGTGAACCAGCAGCATCAGGTGATTGAACAGATTTGCGCGTTTGGCAAAGCGTATCACCATGGACTGGAGGCCGGAAGCAAACCGGAGCTGATTGCGGCGCTGAGTTATATGCAGGATCCGGAGGCGCTGGTGATCTGCAACGGGTATAAAGATCAGGAATTTATCGATCTGGCTCTCTACGGGGTGCAGATGGGACTGCAGGTGCTGCTGGTGGTGGAGACGGTGGGGGAGATGCCGCTGATTCTGGAACGGGCGGCGGCGATTGGCGTGAAGCCCCGTCTGGGCGTGCGCATGAAACTCTCCACCCCGGGCAGCGGCAAATGGGTGGAATCCGGAGGGGATGCCTCGGTGTTCGGACTGAATGCGGAGCAGGTGATTCAGGTGGTGGACTTTCTGAAAGAGAAAGGGGCGCTGGACTGCCTGGAGCTGCTGCATTATCATCTGGGCTCGCAGATCCCGAACATCCGTACGATCAGGACCGGCGTTTCGGAGGCCACCCGGGTCTATGTGGATCTGGTGCGCGAGGGCGCCAA
>JBMTJR010000060.1:0-10187 GCA_049438565.1 Kiritimatiellia bacterium | reverse complement strand
AGAAACACTTCCGGCAATTCCTGTTCCTCATCGTGCGCAATCAGCAAATAGGCATTGACCTCATCGTTCCATTTAAGGGCCTTGCGCCGGTTCAGGGTGACCGGTTGCGGAGAGGAGACACTGTCCAGTTCGAGGCTTTTCGCGCAGGTGACGAAAAGATGCACGGTCCCGGTCTCGGTATTAAAACAAATCAGCGAAACCTTGCCGTTGGGTCCGTCCAGATATGCACAGCCCATGGTTTCTTTCTCCAGCAGCGGAGGGGGTGGGGAAAAGCTCCCCGCCCCCTGATTCTCCAGCCAGGAGATCAGCCGGGTGCTGCCGTTTTCGCGATGCTGAAGCGGCATGCGCCCCTCCGCCAACTGGGCGGCATATTGATAAAACAGTTGCTGCGGAGGATACTCCCGGGCGGCCGCAAGCCGTTTTTCCCGGCGGTCCTGCTGCCGGATTACCTGGGAGGAAATCACCGACATTCCGGCCAGCAGCAGGGCCAGCACTGCGGCCCAGGCAAAATTTTTGCGGATCCCCCAGGGACTGAGTGTCACCACTTTTCCCTCCGGCATTTTGCGCAACTCCGTCCGCAGCACCTGCTCCAGTCGTTCGCGGCTCTCCTGCGGCAATCCTTCCAGGCGGGTGATCACAGGATGCTGTTGAAAAAAGGCTTTGCTCTCCACGAAACGCTGACGCAGGGCGGGGTCCGCCTCCAAGGCCGCCTCCGCCTCTATATAAACGGATTCCTCCTTCAAATGGGGATGGTCCTCTGCGGCCAGCAAGTGGGCCAGGATGTCATTTGGATCTTTCATCATGGGGATACGGCGTTTATTGAACGATTTTCTTACAGGAAGCAACCCCTCTTTTTTTAAAGATCTTTTTGTGATCCAAAGGGAAAGTGATGACGTATCAATTGTTTTCACTAAACAATCCGGGTCAAATCCCGTATGCTCCCCCGCTCATGAATCCGATTCACACCCATTTCCAGAATTTTTCCGCCGCATTCAGCTATCCGGTCCATTTCGGACGCGGTACTTTTCTGTCCGCAAACCCACTGCTGGCTGACCTGCTGTCCGGTTCCGGAAAGGTCATGGTGGTGGTGGATCAGGGGGTTCATCTTGCCTTGCCGGGCTTTGTCGCACAAATAGAGCGCTGGTTTGCCCTGCATCCCGGTCTGGAGCTGATCTGTGCGCCGGAAGTGATTCCGGGCGGAGAGGCGCTGAAAAATGACTACCGGCGCATTATGGGACTGGTCGATCAAATGCTGGAATACCATCTCTGCCGGCACAGCACCGTACTGGCCATTGGCGGCGGGGCCCTGCTGGATGCGGTCGGTTTTGCCACCTCGCTGGTGCATCGCGGACTTCGTCTGATCCGCATGCCCAGCACCACCCTGGCCCAGAACGATGCGGGCATCGGGGTGAAAAACGGCATGAATCTTCACGGCGGAAAAAACACCATCGGCGTGTTCGCGCCTCCTTTTGCGGTGATCAATGATTTTGATCTGCTGGAGGGCCTGCCGGAAGGCCCCTGGCGTGACGGCATCTCCGAGGCCTTCAAAGTCGCCATGATCAAGGATGCCGGATTTTTCCGCGAGCTGATCCGTCTTTCCCCCGCCCTGGGCCGGCGGGAGGCTCCGGCCATGGAACGCCTGATCATCCGCTGCGCGGAATTGCATTTGGAACATATTGCCACCAGCGGAGATCCTTTTGAACAGGGCTCCGCCCGGCCTTTGGATTTCGGACACTGGTCCGCGCACAAACTCGAATCCATGAGCGGATTCCGGATCAGTCACGGACAGGCCGTCGCTATCGGTATCACCCTGGACGCAAAATACGCCGCCCGCCTGGGCTGGATTCCTCCGGAGGATGCACAGGCGCTCGAACGCGCACTGCGGATCTGTGGTTTTGAACTGAATCCCCCGGAACTTTCCCGGGTGCTGGGAGACGGATCCCTGCAACTGCTTCAGGGACTGCAGGAATTCCAGGAACATCTGGGCGGGACGCTGACGCTCTCTCTCCCCGGTCCCACCGGAGGCCTCCGGGAAATTCATGAGGTGAATCCGGAATGGATGGCCGGATTTGTGCGTGAAATGCAGGAAAGTCCATGCAACTGAAAGACGGACGGCATTTCAGTTACTGTCTGAATGTTCATCCGGGTGAATCGCTCGCCGAGCTTCAGGAGACACTGCGTGTCCAGGTTCCGGAAATCAAGCAGGCTCTTTCACCGGAGCATCCTTTCGGTCTGGGGTTGCGGATTGCCGGAGAGGCCTCCGCGGCGTTGACCTCAGCGCAGGCGCTCTCCGGCCTGCAGACGCAGATCACAGAGGCGGGAACCTACGCCTTCACTGTGAACGGCTTTCCTTACGGCGCTTTTCACCGGACCCGGGTCAAAGAACAGGTCTATCAACCCGACTGGTCCAGCCCGCTCCGCCTGGAGTATACCCGGAATCTGTTTGACCAGCTCGCGGCCCTGTTGCCGGAGGACACGCAGGGCTCAATCAGCAGCGTTCCTCTGGGCTATAAATTCACAGACACTCCGTTCGGAATGGAGTTCGCCTGCCGGCAGCTTTGTCAGCTGACGCAGCATCTGCACGAACTGGAACTGGAGACCGGAAAACTCCTGCATCTGGGACTGGAACCGGAACCGGACTGCATTCTCGAAACCACGGAGGAGGCGGTGGGCTTTTTTAAAGAGCGGCTGTTCCGCAGCGGTCAGGTTTCCGAGGAACTGCTCCGCCGGCACCTCGGGATCTGCCTGGACACCTGTCATGTGGCCATGCAGTTTGAAAATCCGGCAGAGGCCGTCCGCACCCTCCGCTGCGAGGGCATCCGCATCTCCAAAACCCAGATCAGCGCGGCCCTGGAATGTGAAGCGGAGATCGATCCGGAGGAATTGAAGGCCTTTGACGACGGGGTGTATCTGCATCAGATCAAAAGCAGCAGCGGAAAGAGCTGGCGGGACCTCCCGGAGTATCTCGCGCATCCGGATCCCCGGGCCGGGACCCTGCGAATCCATGCCCATGTTCCCCTGCACTGGGAGGGCGCGGAGGCTCTGTGGAGTACCCGGCACACGCTTTCAGACGATTTCTGGAAAACCCTCGCCGCGTCCGGATGTCCGCATCTGGAGGTGGAAACCTACACCTTCCATGTACTGCCCGACGCCCTGCGGGCCGGACGGAGCGTTGCCCAGGATATGATCGACGAATGCCGCTGGGCGCTTGAAATCCTTTGAGCGTCCAGCGGACCGTATACCCGGGGGATTCCCCTCGAAAAGGGTGCATGTCATCGTGGTTGAAAGCCGGAATCGGAATCAGAATCGATCTAAACAAAATTGCGACCTATAGAGCAATGTAAATAAAACTGTAGCCGCGAAAGGGCGCGAAAATTTCAACCCCTATAGCCCCGTAATGAAACAAATAAGAAAATGGGCAGCGTATTTTATGACATCATTCAGGTGCACTGTTTCAAAAATTCACCTCGCCCCTCGGAATGTGGAGCGTTTCAGAGCGGGGCTATAGGGGTCGAAAACTTTTGCGCCCCTTCGCGGCAAAACAAAAATATATCTGGCTACGCTGTTTTTGAAAATGCTCGATAAATATGAACCAAGGCCTTATTTCCGATTTGGATTTGGATTTAGATGAAAGAGCAATCAAAACCAATTCCGAGAGCATCCCTGCGAAAACCGGGCATCATTTTCAGGTTCCCCTGCCGATCATTTCCAGATAAAGCTCTTCCACTTTTTTGCGCGCCCAGGGGGTGCGGCGGAGAAATTTCAGACTGGAGTTGATGGTGGGGTCGAACATAAAACAGCGGATCTGAATCCGTTCCGCCAGTCCCGTCCATTCGTAATGGGCGATCAGCTGATAAAGCATACTTTCCAGCGTAATGCCATGCAGGGGATTGTTCGGCTGTTTCCGGGGTTCATTCATAGGTAAATTATTGCGAATTCAGAAGAGAGCGTTCTCAAAAGACAAACTGCTCCAGGACCACCTGCACCGGAAGATTTCCTTCGAGGCGCCGGGCGCTGTTGCGGACATTGGCAAGCAGTTTCGTGATGGAGGCGGGAGGAAGTGTTTCCGCCTGTTGACGCAGGAATTCCCGCTCCTCCGGATAACAGAGCGTGGAGCTTTCCGGACTGTGCCGGCAGACCTGCACATCCCGGTACCATTCCTCCACAGCGCTGAGAATGGCCCGCTGCATTTTCCGGCGCGCGTCACTCATGCGGGCCTTCTCCACATCCTCCTCGACATCCTCCCCGCTCTCCTCCGCGGCACCAAGTTCCTCCTCCGCTTCGAGATACTGCTGCGCGGCGGATTCAAAAAAGTCGCGAAACCGGGCCGCCCGCTCGAGCCGGGCCCGGAGATTGCGGGGGGGACCGTCCCGGAGAATCCGCAGCAAATCCTCTTTCCAGACCGGTTCCCGGCCCAAATCCCGGGGAAGATGCAGGGTTTGACAGCGGGAGCGCAGAGTGTCCAGAATTTGCTCCGGGGCATCGCTGACCAGCAGAATCAGCGTGCAGGCGGGCGGCTCCTCCAGACTTTTAAGCAGTTGATTGCCGGAGCTGGGATTCAGCCGCTCCGCGGCGAGAAACACCACAATTTTCCAGCCTCCCTCAAAACTTTTTTCGTGGATCCGTTTGAGGGTGGTTTTCAGGTCCTCCACTTTGATCTGCCGCAGCTTCCCCCGGGGCTCCACCCAGTGCACATCGGGATGGGAACGGGTTTCGATCCGGTGACGGAGTTTTCCGGGGTCCGCCTCTTTCTCTCCGGATCCCGACAGAAGGATCTGCGCCAGTTCCCCGGCAAAGGCTTTGCCCTCCTCCAGCGGATTGCCCACACAAAGGTAAGCATGCCCCAGCAGGCCCTCCTGAAACAGCCGCTGCATTTCCTGAAGCAAATTCACCGCAGCTCTCCAAAGCGCCGGGTGAGACAATTCCAGACCTCCTCCGCCACCGCCTCCACTGGACGGCCCGCATCAATCCGCTGAATGCGCTCCGGAAACTGCGCCTGAATCCGGGCATAGGCTTTGAGCACCCGTTCATGAAAAGAACCCGCCTCCGACTCAAAGCGGTCGGGCGCGGCCCCCCGGTCGGTCATCCGCTGACGGGACTCCTGCAAAGGCAAATCAAACCACAGCGTGCAATCCGGCCAGCATCCGCCCAGGGCGATTTCATTCACCTGCAGAATCTGATCAAAATTCAAATCCCGGCCCCCGGCCTGATAGGCCAGAGAGGAATCCACAAAGCGGTCACAAATCACCCATTTTCCTGCACGAAGCGCAGGCAGAATTACATTTTGAACATGCTGGGCCCGGCTGGCGGCAAACAACAGCACCTCCGCAACCGGCGTGATGTTCTCTCCAGAGGCGTGATGCTGCAGAATTTCCCGGATCATTTCCCCGGTCGGCGTGCCTCCGGGTTCCCGGGTCATTACGACGGAAATCCCCTTTTGCTCCAGAGTGTGCTGAAGGCGCAGGGCCTGGGTGCTTTTGCCACAGCCTTCGCCTCCCTCCAGACTCAAAAATTTTCCGGGCAGACCGGTTTCCGCCGACTTCAAGAGAAATCCTCCGGCATAAAAAGCAGAACAGAAATTTGCATAGAGTCCCCCTACCGGGCCGGAGTCCACAAGGCAAGGCCGGAAGGGAGGACAGGGTGCAGGTTTTTCAAATCTTCCCCTGCTTTCTGCTTCTTTTCCCCGGTGATTTCGCCTAGGAAAATTCAGTATGCAAAAATATTCGATTCAAGCGCTGTTGGATCTGGCCCAATCAAAACTTTCCCAGTGCAGACTGGAGGGTCCGGCGGGCGCCTACCGGAACCGGCCGGACGCAGAGGCCCTTGCGGACCCCTCCTCCTGCGCGGCGGCGGTGAATATTCACTACATGCTGGATCAACTCCCGCACGATCCCGGATACCGGAGCGAGTGGATTCAAACCCTGCAGGATTTTCAGGATGCGGAGACCGGGCTGTTTGCCCAAGGACCTGGAGCCCTGCGGAAAACCGCCGCCTGCACGGCCGCTCTGCATTGTTTCGGTCAGCGCGCGGCTTATCCGGTGCGGGAACTGCAGGATTTGCTCCATATCCCCCATCTGATCTCCTTTCTTCAGCAGCTGGACTGGAACAAAGATCCCGAGGCGGCAGCCCGGGAGGCGGCAGCCCTGTACAGTATTCTGGTGCTGAACCGTCAGGCCAATCAGGAATGGCGCGACGCCTTCACGCAATGGATTCATCAGGAAACCGATCCCCATACCGGACTGCTGCGTCAGGGCTGCATCGCCCCGATTGAAGTCGACGGACAATGGACCCTGCTCCCTTATCTGTGCGCCATCCTGTATCCGGTGGCTTTGGGAAATTACGGTCACCAGCCCCTGTGCATGCCCTGGCGGCTGATCGACACCGCCCTGGAAGTCATGGAGTTTCACCGGGAACTTTTCTTCAAGCGCAGAGGTCACCGGCATCTGCCCTGGATTTTCTGTCTGACCCGGAGCATGCGTCAAACCGCCCATCGCCACGAGGAGGTCCGTCAGTCCCTGATCCGCTTTGTTCCGGATTACCTGAAGTATCTGGAACTCCAGATTGGAGAGGGCCATTTCCAGGGACCCCATCAGATCCAGTGGGACCTCTCCGCCCTCGCCGAACTGCAATTGGCCCTCCCCGGCCGCTTGCAAAGTGACCATCCTCTGCGACAGATATTGGACCGGCACCCTTTTCTCTGAACATGTCACTCAATTTATTCGCATACGGAACCCTGCAGCATCCCCGGATTCTCTCCTTTGTCCTGGGACGCATTCCCCCGTCCTTCCCCGCGACGCTCAAAGACCATGCCCGCTACGCCATCCGCAACGAGGATTATCCGGGACTGATCCCGGAGGCCGGCGCCTGTACGGACGGCACGGTCTTCCTGGGAATTGAGCCCGGAGAATGGGAAAAACTCGACCGCTACGAATCGGATTTGTATCAACGCCTTCCGGTGATGCCGGTCACAGCGGAAGGAAAAACGCTGCAGGCGGAGGCCTACATCCTGCCCACTGAACACCAACACCTTCTTTCTCAGGAATTATGGGAACTGAACCAGTATCAACCGAACCCACAGCCCTGACCCGGATCAACACCCGGCATCTGGAACTGGATGTGACCGACCGGTCGCTGCCCCGGCATATCGTGAACGGCTATATGCGCTACGAGGCGTTCACCAAATTTGCCGAGGGCGGGACCGCGATTCTGGAGGAATGTCTGGACAAAAATCTGGGCCGGGTGGTGGTGATGAAACGGCTGCACGCCCACCTCGCCGAGGATGAGATCGAGCAGAAACGTTTCCTGCGGGAGGCCCGGGTGACCGCCCTGATTCAACATCCCGCCACCGTGCCGGTGTATGAGATTGGCCGGGACCGGATGGGTGCGGTCTACTTCACCATGAAAAAAGTGGAGGGCGTCGATCTGCGGGAAATCCTGCTGGGGATCGTGGCCCGGGACCCTGCATTCCGCAAAAAGTATCAACGGAACGACCTGATCGAGGTTCTGGTGCAGGTGGGTCAGGCCGTGGCCTTTGCCCACTCCCGTGGAGTGGTCCACCGCGACTTGAAACCGGCCAACATTCTGGTGGGAGAGTTTGGTGAGGTAATGATTCTGGACTGGGGACTGGCCAAGATCATGCGCGAACCCGCCTCGGTGCACGGGGAAATCCCGGACAAAGATCAGCTGAGCCTCGAACTCACCCGCAGCGGCAAACGGGCGGGTACCCCGCTGTACATGTCGCCCGAACAGGCGGCCGGAGACAATCAGCACATCGACGGACGCAGTGACGTGTACTCCCTGGGCAGCATTCTGTATGAGATCCTCACCCATGAAAATCTGGTCTGGGGCATCGACAAAGATGAAGTTCTCCAAAGAATCCAGACCCAGGATCCGGTTTCCCCCCGCAAACGGACGCCGCAACGGAAAATCCCACCGGCGCTGGACTCCATCTGCATGCGCGCGATCCAGCGGAATCCGGAAGACCGATACGCAAGCCTGCTCGAGATGGTGGACGATCTGCGGGCCTACCTTCTGCATCAGCCCGTCTCCGCACATCAATACACCTTTTATGAACGCTGCGTGAACTGGGAGCGGAGAAACACCCTGCTGGCCGTGGCCCTGGGATCCGCCGGCGCGGGTGCGCTGATTCTCTGGCTGCTCCTGAAGTCCTTCGGTTAAACATAATTAAAGATAAATCGTAATCGTGATCGTGATCGTAATCGTAATCGAACCCCCTCAGAACGTGAATCAATGAAAAAGCATTTCGGCCATGAGAATCTCGATGTATACCAGACCTCGATAGAATTCGTAACCTGGGCGGACGCAGTATTGGAGAACTTACCCAAGAGTCTTGCAGTATCGAATCAGCTGGACAGAGCCTCCACCTCTATTCCGTTGAATATTGCTGAAGGGAACGGAAAATATACAGAGGCAGACCGCTGCAGGTTTTTCGATATCGCACGAGGTTCTGCCCTTGAGTGTGCTGCCTGCCTTGATGTTTTGGTTGCAAAGAAACGTATCGACTGCGCTGAGGAGGGAAAAGTCATCCTGGTTCGCATCGTTTCCATGCTTATCGGACTGATCCGAACTACATCGACAAGCCGGGTTTACGAGGGGTCAGAGGAATATGGATCGAGGCATTATGAATAAGCGTTCCCGTCGGCCCTGCCATGTTGACTCAAAATTTCTTTTTTTTTGAGAGTTCGATTACGACCACGATTACGATCACGATTAGGATTTTTTTTACTCGGGTGTCCCGATGTTGAACTCAGGTTAAATGAACGCTGCGTGAACTGGGAGCGGAGAAACACCCTGCTGGCCGTGGCCCTGGGATCCGCCGGCGCGGGTGCGCTGATTCTCTGGCTGCTCCTGAAGTCCTTCGGTTAAACATAATTGTAGAATTTATTTCATATATCTACTTTTTTGTTTAACAATTTTGCTTCTCTGGAAGAATTTTTAGCACCGAAAAAATCGAATCATCTTGATTTTCAGTTACTTACATAATCCGTCACCCAAGTCCATTTTGAATTGGCATCTCAATTGCTAGGTTTACAGGCTCAACCAAAAAGTTACGATCCCGTTGCCGGCATAAAGTTGACAATGGGCCGAAAAACCCAAACCCATCCAAGGAGAAATTGAATGTCCTTAACGAAACTGGAATACATCTGGCTTGACGGCTATAAGCCTACCCAGTCCCTGCGTGCGAAAACCAAGATTGTCAAAGATTTCGGCGGCACCCTCGAAGAATGCCCCATGTGGTCTTTCGACGGAAGTTCCACCCAGCAGGCTGAAGGCGGATCTTCCGACCTTCTGCTCAAACCCGTGGCAATTTTCCCCGATCCGCAGCGGAAAAATGCCTATCTGGTGATGACCGAGGTGCTGAACCCCGACAGCTCCGCTCATGAATCCAACATGCGGGCGCTGATTGACGACGACGATGATGATTTCTGGTTCGGATTCGAGCAGGAGTACTTCCTGTGGGATACCGAAACCAACCGTCCCCTCGGATTCCCGCTGGGAGGCTACCCCGCCCCGCAGGGTCCCTACTACTGCTCCGTCGGCGCCAAAAATGCCTTCGGACGTGAAATCATTGAGGAGCACCTGGACGCCTGTCTGGATGCCGGAATCAATGTGGAAGGGATCAATGCAGAAGTTGCCACCGGACAGTGGGAATTTCAGATCTTCGCCAAAGGAGCCGCAGCCGCTGGAGACCAGGTGTGGGTCGCCCGCTATCTGCTCGAACGCATCGGTGAAAAATACGGTGTGGGCATCGAGTATCATCCGAAACCCCTCGGCGCAACCGACTGGAACGGATCCGGAATGCACGCAAACTTCTCCAACTCCACGCTCCGCACCTGCGGAAGCAAAGAGATCTACGAGGAGATCTGTCAGAAATTCGGAAAAACCATCCAGAAACACATTTCTGTGTACGGAGCGGATAACGACAAGCGTCTGACCGGTCTGCATGAAACCCAGAGCATCGACAAGTTCAGCTATGGGGTTTCCGACCGCGGTGCGTCCATCCGGATTCCGATCGCCACCGTGGAAAACGGCTGGAAAGGATGGCTGGAAGACCGTCGTCCGGCTTCCAACGCCAACCCCTACGGGGTCGCGGCGGCTATCATCAGCACCGTGAAAAGCTGAGTTCATCCCAGGATGACTCTTCGGGCGGCTCCGCATCATGCGGA
>JBMTJR010000059.1:0-10511 GCA_049438565.1 Kiritimatiellia bacterium | reverse complement strand
CGGGCCAGATCGGGAATCAGCTGATCCATGTCTCCATGACCCGGGTGGAGAAAGTCGATCATGGGGAACTGGGTGATTTCGATATGGTGTTTCTGATAAAGCTTTTTGAGATCCCGTTTGCAGCGCTTTTTAATTTCCTGATCGCTCAGCAGGATCACCACCCGCTGAATTTTCTCCTGCTTGAAGTAGCGGAAAACCCGTTCGCTGTCGTAGCGTCCATAAGGCATGGGGCTGACATAAAGCTCACCCGGCACATGCAGAGGAATGCGGGTGAAACTCGTGCTGGAGGAGGAATGGACCTGAAACATGGTCTGGAAACTAGGGAATCTCGGGTGCCGGAACCTCGGTGGGGATCGCTTCCGGTTCCTGATCGTTGGCGCTGAATTTGCGCAGCAGCATCACATCGCGGTAACTGAGCACCACCATCATCGCAATCAGCAGCACCACCATGACATTGGCAAGTCCGACAATCAGACGCTTGTACGGTTTGCGTCCGGTGATCATCTCAAACAGCGCCACCATAATGTGTCCGCCATCCAGAATAATCAGGGGCAGGAGATTGATGATGGCCAGATTCACATTGATCAGCGCGGTGAACCACAGGGCCTGCATCGGATCATATTTCACCTGGGAATGCATGCCGCTGAGAATCATGACCGGACCGCCGACGCCTTTGGCGGCCATGCCCATTTCCCGGCGCCGGGTGAAGGCTTTGAGGGTGCGGAAAATGGAGCCCTGAAAATAGCGGATCTGACTCAGCGGGGTAGGGTGAACGGTTTCGAACTCCCCCTGCATCGAGATGCCGATCAGCCACCTTTCCGCAGTTTCATCCCATTCGGCGGCCAGCGAAAGCGAACGGTTCTCTTTTTCGTCTTTGCCCCGCACCTCCAGCGCGAGGGGACTGCCTCCGGAACGGGCGACCTCCTCCGCAAAAACATTTCCATCCGTCACCTCGATCCCATTGATGGAAACCAGACGGTCTCCCGCCCGGACGCCGGCGGCCTCGGCCGGGCTGCCGGGCAGTACCGCATGAACCCCCACGTAGAGCAGGTCGCTCTCCTCGGGACCCACCCCCAGGATTCTGCGGAATCCGAAGCGGTCCACGCTGGTGGGAATATCATACAGATTCACCACCTCGCCCTGCCGGATCACTTTCATGTCCAGCTGTTGGTTCAGCATGGCGGAAATCTGTAAATCGGCCCAGAAATGGATTCGGTCGTCGTTGATGCTTCGTACCAGGTCTCCCTCCCGCAATCCGGCCTGATAGGCCGGGCTCTCCTCCAGGACCCGGCCGATCCGGGCCGGTCCGGGACCCGGATCCGAGGGTTTGCCCACGACCCACACGATGGTGGCGAGAATAAAGGCCGCGATCACATTCATGAAGGGACCGGCCAGGGCAATCACAATCCGTTTCCAGGGGGCCACCTGCTGAAGGGTGCCCGCCTTGGCCTCCTCATTTTCAAACGCGGAGCCGGTAATGTCCATCTGGGGCAGAGCCACATAGCCGCCGATGGGTAACAAAGAAATTTTGTAGACCACGCCGTTGATCTTTTTCTGCCAGAGGGCGGGACCCATTCCGATCGAAAAAGCATCAATCCGCAGTCCGAACCATTTAGCGGTCAGAAAATGCCCCAGTTCATGCACCAGCACCGTTCCCCCGAACAGCAATAAAACCGCGCCGACGGAGAGGACGAGGGGAAACAGGGAGGAACTGAAAAAGTGAAGCAGGTCTGACATGTAAGAACTCCTATGGAGAGGGAAGTTGAAGATCCATTCTTTTTCCTGAAAATCAACCTGCGCGGCTCCGCGGATTTTGAGATATTCAGGGATTTTTTTTGCCAATACGGCGGGAACTGTGATAAGGGCACCCCCTATTGACGGACCTTCGTCCGTGCGCCGAGTCTTTTCGGCCGATTGCTATCCACGTGTCCGGCGGGCTGTTAGCGGTACTTTTCATCCCGGACGTGGAATAATTATATGACCTCCTCTCAAACAGCGTCTCCGACGCTTTCTTCTGTGCACCCTGGTAAAGCCAACCCCGTTTTGCAGGGGGCTTTTCTTCAACTTTCACCGGATCTCCAACGCTGCGTCAAAGAAGCGGGATATCATACCCCGACCCCGGTCCAGGAACAGTCCATTGCACCGGTTGCGGAAGGCCGGGATCTGATTGGAACCGCGCAGACGGGCACCGGGAAAACCGCCGCTTTCGTGCTTCCGATTCTGCAGCGCCTTGCGGCCAATCCCCAGCAGCCGCATAAAGGCTCCCCACGGGTGCTGATTCTGGCTCCCACGCGCGAGCTGGCCGCCCAGATTGGCGAGAGCATCGAAACCTATGGCCGTGTTCTGTCTCTAAGTCATGCGGTGATTTTCGGAGGCGTCAACCAGTTTCACCAGGTGAAGGCCCTCAACCGCGGACTGGATATTCTGGTGGCCACGCCCGGACGTCTGCTGGATCTGATGCAGCAGGGATATATCCGCCTGAACCGGGTGGGAATCTTCGTGCTGGATGAGATGGACCGTATGCTGGATATGGGATTTATCCGCGACATCCGGAAAGTGCTCAAAGAGGTTCCGGAGCAGCGTCAGACCCTGTTTTTCTCCGCCACCATGTCTCCGCAGATTGAACAGCTCGCAGGCGGGATGGTCAAAAATCCCGTCCGGGTATCGATCACGCCGGAAGAGCCGACGGTGGACCGGATTGAGCAGAAAATCATGTTTATCCAGCCTGCGGACAAAGCCCGGATGCTGGTGAAGCTGATTCAGGGTCAGGATGTGGAGAAAGTGATTGTTTTCACCCAGATGAAACATGCGGCCAACAAGGTGGTGGACAGTCTGACCGAGGCCGGAATCCGCGCGGCCGCCATTCATGGAAACAAAAGCCAGGCCGCCCGGATTAAAGCGCTGGACGGGTTCAAACGCGGACGTTTTCAAGTGCTGGTGGCCACGGATGTGGCGGCCCGGGGACTCGATGTGGACGACATCACCCACGTGGTGAATTACGACATGCCGGTGGAGGCCGAAACTTATGTGCACCGGATTGGACGTACTGCCCGGGCCGGGGCCGATGGGGATGCGATCTCCTTCGTTTCGCCTGAAGACCGCTCCTATCTCACCCAGGTGGAAAAACTGCTTGGAACCCAGATTCCGGTCGATCTGACCCATGAGTACCACAGTGATGAAGCAAGATTTTCCACGCTCAAACCCAAAGTGCCGGGACGTGGACGCAGCGGAGGACGGGACAAAAACCGCAGCCGCAATAAACCCGAGGCCCGCCGGGGCCGTCAGATGGGGGCTCCCCGCCGCAGCCGCGGCCGGTGAGGCTTTTTGGAGGCGGGGCGTCCCGCCCCGGTGTTCTGCCGGAGGATCAGTCTCCGCTCTTCGAGCTACGCCCGACCCGTGCGGCACCTCCGGTTGTCGAACTGACTAATGACTTGCGAAATTTTCCGAACCCGCTAGCAGTCTGATTCCTCAGTTTGAGTCTTGCACGCACCCTTCTTTTATTTGTATACGTTTGTTCATGAAATCCACTGATCACAATTACGACGAAAGCAAAATCAAAACTCTTTCATCGATTGAACATATCCGGGCCCGCACGGGGATGTACATCGGCAGAACGGGAAGCGGTGCCCATTATGACGACGGGATTTATATCCTGCTCAAAGAGGTCATTGATAACGGTATCGACGAGCATATCATGGGATTCGGCAAGCTCATTGATATCCGGCTGGACGGAAACGAGGTGACCATCCGCGACTTCGGCCGGGGGATCCCGCATGGAAAAGTGATCGACTGCGTTTCGCGGATCAACACTGGCGCAAAATACAATGATGAGGTGTTTCAGTTCTCCGTCGGACTGAACGGAGTGGGAACCAAAGCGGTTAATGCGCTGTCGGAAACCTTCACGGTCTGCAGTTACCGCGATGGGAAATTTTTTGAGGCGACCTTTGAGAAGGGAATGCTGATCAGTCAGGATGAGGGAAAATCCGAGGAGCCGGACGGAACCCTGGTGAGTTTTTGTCCCGATGAAAGCATTTTCAAAAAGTTCAAATTCCGGGAGGAGTATATCCTCCGGCGCTTGAAATTTTACAGTTATCTGAATGCCGGTCTCGCGCTGAAGTTCAATGGCAAAAAGCTGGAGGCCAAAAAGGGACTGCTGGACCTGATTCTGGAGGAGTCCGATTCGGAGGCCATTTATCCGCCGCTGCATTATCAGAGCAAAACCCTCGAAATTGCCCTGACCCATGCCCAGCTGTACGGGGAGGAGAACTGGTCCTTTGTGAATGGTCAGTACACGGCGGACGGCGGCACGCATCTGAGTGCCTTCCGGGAGGGGGTTCTCAAGGCGTTTAACGAATTTTCGAAGAAAAAGTATGAGGGCGATGATGTCCGGGAAGGACTGATCGGTGCGGTGGCGATCCGTCTGAAAGAACCTATTTTCGAGTCCCAGACCAAAAACAAACTGGGAAACAGTGAAATCCGGTCGGATCTGGTGAACGAGGTCCGGGATGTCATCGTGGATCTTCTGCACAAAAATCCCAAGGCGGCCGAGCGGGCCTTCCTCAAGATTGAAGAAACCCAGAAAATGCGCAAGGAGATCAACGCAGTCAAAAAAATGGCGCGGGAGAAGTCCAAAGCCATCTCTATCCGCATTCCTCAGCTGAAAGACTGCCGAGTTCATCTGGACAAAGAAAAAGGGAAGGGCGAAGAATCGATGATTTTTATCACCGAAGGACAGTCCGCCGCCGGATCAATGGTCTCCTGCCGGGATCCGAATACCCAGGCAATTTTCACGCTGAAGGGAAAGCCGATGAATGTGGCGGAGTTGAAACGGGATGCGATTTATAAAAATGATGAACTCTACAACCTCATGCAGGCGCTGCGGATTGAGGAGTCGGTGGAAAGTCTGCGGTATCAGAAAGTCGTGCTGGCCACGGATGCCGATGTGGACGGGATGCATATCCGCAATCTGCTGATTACCTTCTTTTTGAAATTCTTTCAGCCCCTGGTGCGGGAGGGTCACCTCATGATTCTGGAGACCCCGCTTTTCCGGGTGAGGAACAAGAAAGAAACCCGGTATTGTTTTACCGAGGAGGAGCGTCAGTTGGCTTTGAAAGAGGTGAAGAATCCGGAGATCACCCGGTTCAAGGGGCTGGGGGAGATTTCTCCGAAGGAGTTCAGGGCTTTTATCAGTGAGGGGATGCGTCTTTCTCCGGTGCATATTGATGATGTGCATGAGGTGCCACACATTCTGAAGTTTTACATGGGGAAAAACACGCCGAAGCGTCGTGAGTATATTCTGGATCATTTGGAGATTGAGGAGGACGCGGTATGAAGAGGAAGCCGGAGGACGGAAAGGTGTCGAACACGATTTTGAGAGGGAACTGAGATGAAAGACGACGAAAATGATTTGTTTGAGTCTGCGGGGGAGCCGGAGAAAGACAGTGAGGTCGCGAACGACGTCGAGACCGATGCTGAAGTTGCGGGGAGCACCTGGGAGGGAGAAGAGGAGGAGCCGGTGCTCAAAGACCTGGTTGATTTCAATTTCCTGGAATACGCCGCCTACGTGATCAAAGACCGGGCCATTCCGAGCATGGAGGATGGTCTCAAGCCGGTGCAGCGGCGGATTCTCTGGTCCCTGCACCGGAATGACGACGGAAAATTTATCAAGGTCGCAAACATCGTGGGGTACACCATGCAGTTTCATCCGCACGGGGACGCCTCGATTGCGGACGCGCTGGTGACTCTGGTCAACAAGCGGTATCTGATTGAGGGGCAGGGGAATTACGGGAACCTGCATACGGGAGATCCTGCGGCGGCTTCCCGGTATATTGAGTGCCGTCTCACCCCCCTGGCCCGGGAACAGCTGTTCAACAAACATCTGACCAAATTTATCCCGAGTTATGACGGACGGAATGAAGAGCCGGTGCTTTTTCCGGCCAAAATCCCGCTGTTGCTCATGCTGGGGGCGGAGGGGATTGCGGTGGGGCTTTCCACCAAAATTCTGCCCCACAATTTCGGCGAATTGCTGACGGCCCAGATGGAGATCCTGAAAGGGAGAAGTCCGAAAAAACTTCTGCCGGATTTTCTTACCGGCGGTATCATGGATGCCAGCGAGTACGATATGGGGCGGGGAAAAGTCAAAGTCCGCGCCGTGATTGAGAAGGACGGGAAAGATCTGGTGATCCGGGAACTTCCTTTCAACACCACCACTGAACAGCTGATCAAGACCATCGAGGATGCGATCCGGAAGAAGAAACTGAAGATCCGTTCCATTCAGGACTACACTGCGGAGAAGGTGGAGCTGCAGTTGAAACTGGTGGCCGGGCAGGATCCGGATGAAACCATCGAAAAGCTGTATGCGTTCACGGACTGCGAAGTTTCGGTGAACAGCATGATTATGTGCATCGAGAACAACCGGCCGGTGGAACTGACGGTCAATGATGTCCTGAGAAAACTCAGTGACCGTCTGCTGGTGATTCTGGAGCAGGAGCTGATCTGGGAGAAAAACCGTCTGCTGGATGAATTCCACAACAAAACCCTGGTGCAGATCTTTATCGAAAACCGGATTTATAAAGACATCGAGGAATGCAAAACCTATGATGCGGTTCAGCAGGCGGTGCTCGACGGGGTGAATCAGTTCCGGAGTCAACTGAAACGGGATGTGACGCTGGAGGATGTGGAGATGCTCCTCGGCGTCCGCATCAAACGCATCAGCCGCTTTGATATGGACAAAAACCGCAAAGACCTGGAAGAGATTCTCAAGTCACTGCAGGAGGTCGAGCGGAACCTGAAGCGGATTGTGGATTATGCCGTGGATTATCTGAAGGATCTGAAGAAACAATACGCCAAGGATTATCCGCGGCTGACCCGGATTCAGGAGGACGGATTCAAAAAAATCGAAGTCCGCAAACTGACAGCCACCGAGCTGAAGATCCGCTATGACCGCAAAGGGGGCTATCTGGGACATGGCGTCCGTGAAGGGGATGAACTCCTCCAGTGCAGTTCGCTGGACAAAATCATTGTGGCCTGGCGGGATGGGCGTTACCAGCTGATGTCTCCTCCGGAAAAGCAGTTTCTGGGCAAGGAGATTGAGTATGTGGGGATTTATGACCGGGATAAAGAATTCCTGATGTGCTACACCAGCAATCAGACCAGTTTTATCAAACGGTTTACTTTTGGCGGCTGCATTCTGAACAAGGATTATTCTCTCTGTCCCAAAGGGAAAAACAAGGTGATCCTGTTTGAGGAGGGGGGTGCGGAACAGGTGTTCGTGAAATTTGCCCCGATGAAAAATCAGCGGGTGCACCAGCTTCTGCTCACAGTGGAGGAGTATCAAGTGAAAGGAGCCAAGGCCAAAGGCAATCAGATCACCATGAAAAAGATCAACAACATCTCCAGCCGGAAACCCCGGAACTGGGATGATGAATCCGATCTGGATCCCAACGCGGTGCTGGATTTCTGATGCGGAAACTGATTTGGGTTTGTGGTTTGATTCTCGGTCCGCAGATGTGGGCGGCGGACATCAAACCCATGCTGCATCGCGCGGAAAGCGCCTACAGGGCGGGCCGCTGGGTGGAGGCGCGTGAAACCCTGCGCCGGGCCTCCGCCTTCGCGGAACCGGACGAACAGAAATCCGAGGTGCTCACAAAGCTGGGGGAACTCAATTTGAAGCTGCTGCTGTCGCCCTATGATCAGCCGGAGGCGGTATGGGTGGAGGTTCAGCCCGGAGACAGTCTGGGTAAAATTGCGGCCAGGGCGAACACCACGATTGAACTCCTGCAGGCGATGAACCGGATGACGGGAACGCAGCTGCGGGTTGGCCGTCGACTGAAAGTGCTTTTTGCCGAATTCCGGGTTGAGATCGACAAAAGTGAGAATGTGGCGGATTTGTATTTGGACGGGGAATTTTTCAAGCGTTACGCGGTATCCACCGGAGCGAATGCCAATACCCCGGTGGGGAGTTTCAGAATTACGGACCGGATTTTCCATCCGGACTGGTGGCATCCCGAAACCAAAGAACGGATCCCATACGGGGCGCCGGGTCACCGGATCGGAACGCACTGGCTGGGCTGGGACCGGAAAGGTTTCGGGATTCACGGAACCGATGAGCCGGAAAAAATCGGTCAGCCGGTTTCTCTGGGCTGTGTACGCATGCGCAACGAGGAAGTGGAGGAGCTGTATATGCTGCTGCCTTCCGGCACCGAAATCACGGTGAAGGAATAAAACGGCTGCCGGTCTGAAAGGCAGGCTTTTTTACGCACTTTGCACTTGCAAAGACCACGATTCAACTGCATATATTTCCGCTTCCAAGCACTGGTAGCTCAACTGGATAGAGCACCTGACTACGAATCAGGAGGTTGCAGGTTCGAACCCTGCCCGGTGCGCCATTTCTTCCTCCGGTCTCCGACCGGATTTTTTTTGCCTCCGGAACAAGGAGCGCCGCCCCCATAACATTGCGGTCTTCCGGATTTGCTTGCCTCACCGTTCCTCCTCCGTCGGAGAAAACTGCCTGTTTAGGGCCACAAAAAAACCCGCCGGGGATCGGCGGGTTTTTGTCGGAAAACCGAGACGGTTATTTGATTTTCGCTTCGCGGTACACAACGTGTTTGCGGGCGATGGGGTCAAATTTTTTAGTCTCCATTTTCTCGGGTTTGAGCTTCTGGTTTTTGGTCAGGGTGTAGAAATGGCCTGTACCTTCAGATGAAATGAGTTTAATAAGATCGCGTGGCATAGCTGGGCTCCAAAAGGGGATTAAATGAGAAAATCTTCTTTGCGGGGATTGTCGTATTTTCCGGCTTTGAGGTCGGAGGTTTTCACCCACATGGTGCGCACGGTTCCGTCACTGAAGCGGATCTTCTTGCGCTGTGCATTGGTTTTGAAGGTGCGTTTGCTGATTCCGGTGGTGTTCAGACCAATTCCGCCGGACTTCTTGGGAAGACCTTTGCGGGTGATGCTGCTTCCGGATGTGGTTTTTTTCGCGCCACGGGTGTTTAATTTAGCCATGAGTAAATCCTTTTTTACGGTCTGCCCTGCCGCAGAGGGAAGGGGATTGCTGAAAGTGGAACGGGGTACATAGCCGAAGCCTCCCGGTGGTGCAATCATAAAATCCGGGAATTTCAGGATGCGTCCGCCGCTTCAGCGGCCCGTTGTCTCCGTTCCTGGAGAGTTTTCTGCTTCAGTTCGAATCTTTGGATTTCTTCCGGCGTCGCGGTCCGCAGAGTCCATGGGCCTTCCCGGTGGTTGCGGCTGATGGGGCCGACGGATTTGAGCCACATGACCGCCTCTCCTTCGGCCACTCCGGGCCGGATCAGGCGGCCTTCACCTTTAAAGGTCCGTTTCAGTCCGGGATAATCCATTTCATCGTCCACGATCTTCAGACTTTGATCCGATGCAATCTGCAGTGAAAAGGAACCGGTATACTCCTCCAGAAGCTGGATGCGGACTCCATTCCGGCTGTGAACGAGCTTCGCCATGCCCTTTTCATAGACGATCGGACAGTCAAACTGGTAATAACCCTCGGGCAGCAGGTTCGGCAAATTCGGGGGCGGACTGCTGACACATCCGGCCAGACCAAGAAAAAACAGGGTGAAGAGTTGAAACCGGACGCGGGAGAGGGCAGGGTGACCTCCGCGAAATAATTGGAACCAAAAGGACTTTTGCATGCAATACGCCATAACCAAAGCTGAAATCAATGAGAAGCCTTTATTGGAGTACAGCGGACCTTATTCGCTGATCCGCACGGATGAGGAACTGGAGCAGATTCTGCCGCGTTTGGAAGCGGAGACGCTGCTGGGATTTGATACGGAGACCCGGCCTGCTTTCCGGAAAGGGGAGTCTTATCTGCCCAGTCTGCTGCAATTGGGCGGCGCAGAGGAGGTCTGGATGTTTCAAATCCAGAAAATCCGGGATCTCCGTCCTTTGTTCCGGATTCTGGCTGATCCCGCAATTGTCAAAGCAGGGGTGGCGATCCAACGGGATGTGCAGGAACTCAGGGATTTACAGGAATTTGAGCCGGCCGGATTTCGGGATGTCGGGAAAATGGCTGAAAAACTCCGCTTCCGGAACACCGGACTGCGTCCGTTGGCGGCTCTGCTGCTGGACGGACGGATCAGCAAAGGGGCCCAGGTGTCCAACTGGGCCAGTGATGTCCTCAGCGCCAAACAGGAACTGTATGCCGCCACCGATGCCTGGGTTTCCCGCAGACTGTATGAGGAACTGGTCAAATTGCTTGAAAAACGCGGTTCCTGACAAAAAATTGATGATTGCATATTCCAGGGCCCAGCGTTATGAGACATTTATGACCTTTCACCGCTTTATGACCCTCTCCGCTCCGGAGTTTTCTGTCTCATGAAGGAGACATCCACCGGGAGCGGTGCGCCTGTCGGATTCCGGATTTACAGCCGGACCGATGTAGGGAAAAGGCGTCAACGGAATGAAGATTCCCTGGGAGTGATTGCCAGGCATGGGATTTTTCTGGTGGCCGATGGAATGGGGGGGGTAGACGGGGGGGA
>JBMTJR010000058.1:0-10511 GCA_049438565.1 Kiritimatiellia bacterium | reverse complement strand
TCAGGGAGCTCAGATCCGGCAGGTCCAGATCCGCGACCTGCGCCTGAAGCATGCCCATGGAGGCCTGCATCAGCTGCATGGCTTTCTTCTGCAGTTCGCCGCTGCTGTACTCCAGTCCGAGCGCATCGGCGGGAAACCGCTTCCGTAGTGCCTGGAATTCGGGTTGTCCGGTCAGCTGGAGCTGAGGATCTCCGCTGGCCAGAATGGCATCCTTCAGAAGAAGGTCGTTCCCCACGGCGATGAGCAGATATCCGTCGATAAAACTGTAACTGACCAGCCGGTGAAAACTTCCCCCCTGCAAACTGTCGGGGACAGGATAATAAATCTCCTGTTCTGAAAAGGTCTCGGGATCCGGAATGCCTTCGGGATGGAAGCGCAGCAGCAGACGGTCGAAAGCTTCGCGGACCGCAGCCTCATTTTCGAGTCCCAGCGCCAGCAGATAGTTCTGTCCTCCGGTCGGATTCTTCATCTGCAGCTGCATCACCCCGGCCGCATTTCCCTTTTGGCCGAGTTCCATCATTTTCTCGAGAATTTCGGGATCAATCTGCTGGACCAGCAGCATGCTTCCATTCAGGTGATCCATCAACTGCAGTTTCAAATCGAAACCCACCTGACCGGAAGCCAGCATGCGCACCAGGCCCATTCCGGCGGCGGCCTGCGGAAAGATGCCCATCAGTTCCGTCTCCAGTCGGGTCCAGCCTTTCCCCGGATGCCAGTGAACAGAGGCGAGCTGCTGGACGTCCCGATGCAGGAAAGAGGGCAGGGCGGCGGGTTGAGGATCCGGATCGGTGAGAATGCGGGCCAGAGCGGTTTCACGGGTGAAACCGTAGCGTCCGCGGGTCCGGATGCCGTCTGCCTCGATGCGGGTGCCCAGACTGTAGGGCAGGACTGCGGAAAGCTCCAGCCAGGCAAGCACCGCGCCGGCCCGGGGCAGGTTGCCGAGGAAGGGATTGGGCGCGGGATTTTCCGGCAGGGCCTCCAGCGCTTCTTTGATCAGCGCACCCAGCGGGGCCACATCCCAGTACATAAAAATATCAGCCGGACCGATAAAATCCAGGGCCTCCTGATAACCGCGGGCATCCGCCAGTGCATTTTCCAGAGGCGTTTTGAATGCCCGGACTGCGGACTGCAGACTTTCAGGCGTGAAAGTGATAATCCAGACATTCCCTTCAAGCGTCCAGTTGAGAGATGGTGCGGAGGGGTCGCTTTCGGAACCGCGGAGAGCGTAGAGCCGGGCGCCTTCTGCTTCTGTCCGGGTAAAGAGAAAATCAGGATCGCCCTCCACCCACTGCTCCATCCATTCCTGCAGCGTCTTTTCCAGTTGCGGGGCATCCTGCACATCGATCCAGAACTGGAACTTACCCAGAATGCTTCCGGCCTCCTGGAGATCCAGACGCTCCTCCTCCTCCAGCCGGGCCTCCAGCAGGGCCTGCTGTTCTTCGGACAATTCCTCGTCGCCCTCCAGACCCTCCGTCAGGGCCTGCGCCTGAAGTTCTTTGCGCCGGGCAGAGGTTTCCCGGAACACGGCAGGCAGGTCCCGGAAATTTCCGATTGCAAAGGCGAAGTCTCCGGAGAGATGAGAACGGATTTGTGTCCATTGTTCCTCAAAATTCTCCAGCAGTTCCGTCAATTCATCCGGTGTAAGCTCATCCTCCTCCGGCGTCTGGATGCCGCCGCTGGCCAGCCCGATCTGATAGAGTTGAACGGTCAGCTTTTTCCAGTCCAGGTCCTCGAGATCCCCGAAAGCCCCGCGGTCTCTGAACCGCTGCTGAACGGCTGCCATCTCTCTGCCCTCCACGTACAACAGGCTGCCAGCGGGGATGTGCCGGGCAAAATTTTCGGCGGAGAGCGGAAGCAGACTTCCGGCCAGAACGATGAAAAAGCAACGGAAGAGGGTTCGCATGGGGGCTCCTTCGGTGGGGTTAAAATTCAGAGGTTTCGTTTAAATGTTCGATCAGTGTGAAGGCAATGGTCGCCTGTTCATTCCGGGTGCATTCCTGCTCAAGGCGGGACACCGCGGCCCGGATTTTTTCCCCGCTCTCCGATTCTTCGTTGAACAGCCGTTTGGCCTGATCCAGCTGATGCTGGTTGAAACAGTAGACGGACTTTCCGCCGGTGAGGTCAATGGGTTTCAGAGACATATTTTATCCTGCAAAGCTGGCGCCGCAACCGCAGGAGCCACTGGCGTTGGGGTTGGTGAAGCGGAAGCCGGAACGGATGAGATCGTCGCTGAAGTCAATTTTCAATCCCTCCAGAAAAATGGCACTGCCCTGATCGGTGACGATGCGCAGGCTTTCGGTTTCAAACACGGCCACATCTTCGGTCCCGAATTCGGTGTCAACTGCAGCGGTGTAGGTCATGCCGGAGCAGCCGCCGGGAACCACGTTGATGCGCAGAAATCCCTGTTCGCCAAACTCCAATTTGGCGAGTTCGCGCTGGGCGCGTTCTGTGATATCGATGGTGGTGGTCATAAATAATCTCCTGAAATGAATGCGGAAGAGAGTAGTTCAGAGACCGGGGGATGTCAAGCGGAGGGCGGGTCAGACCAGGATCCCCACGCCGATGCCCACCAGCATGCCCGCGAAGACTTCCAGCCGGGTGTGGCCGAGGAGTTCCTTGAGTTTGTTCTGGGAAAGATGATGGGATTCCATCAGCTCCGCCACAATCTGGTTCAGAATGGCCGCCTGTTCTCCGGCGGCTTTGCGCACGCTCTGGGCGTCGAACATCACGATGAGCGCGAACCAGAGTGCCAGCGCGAAAATCGGGGTGTGAAATCCGGTGTCCAGTCCGATTTTGGTGGCGAGTCCGCAGACGCTGGCGGAATGGGCGGAGGGCATGCCGCCGGTGCTCACAAAGTAGGTGAAATCAATCCGCCGGGCCTGCACCATTTCGGTGGCGAATTTGATCAGCTGCGCGGCCAGCCAGGACAGCAGGGCGGCCTTGATGGCCGGATTGCCCCAGTCGCTGCTGAACGCCAAAGGATAAGCGGTACCCAGCATCTCAGCGTCTTACCCGGGCATTCCCTTTCCAGATGCTCCAGACCTGCTCCTCATCGGCAGGCTGTCCGTAATCGGTCAGCAGGGTGGCCGCCAGCGCCCCGCTGGCCCAGCCGAACTGTGCGGATTTTTCAGCATTCCAGCCTTTGAGGAATCCGTAGAGCAGGCCGCCCACAAAACCGTCGCCGCCGCCAATGCGGTCCAGCACATAAATATCGCGGGGTTCCACGACCTGCCATTCGTCTCCACAGGAAACGATACAGCCCCAGAGGTGATGGTTGGCATGCACGACTTCGCGCAGGGTGGTGGCGAAGACAGTGGTGTTCGGAAACTGCTTTTTGGCATTGCCGATCATTCCTTTAAAGGAGTCGATTTTTGAGGCCAGACCCTCTCCGCCGGCTTCCGGTCCCTCGACACCCAGACAGAGCTGGAAATCCTCTTCGTTTCCAACCAGAATGTCGGTCACGGAGGCGATTTCGTGAAAGATCTCCAGAAGTTCCTGCTCCCGGCCCTCCCAGAAGCTGGCCCGGTGATTGAGGTCGAAAGAAATGAGGCTTCCGTTTTTCTTGGCGATGCGGGCGATATCCAGACAGAATTTTCCGGTCTCCGGGGAAAGCGCTGCGATGAGTCCGGAGAGATGCACGATTTGCACGCCCTCCTGGGCGAAGATGCGTTCCAAATCAAAGTCTTCCGTGCTCAGGGTTCGCCCCACTTCTCCGGCCCGGTCGTTCTGCACGCGGGGACCGCGGGAGCCGAATCCGGAATCGGCGAGATTGAACTGATGCCGGTAGCCCCAGGGGTCTCCCTGCGGAATGTGCGGACCCTCCACGTCAATGTGACGGGCGGCCAGATTGGAGAGGATCAGCTGGGAAACCGGGCTTCCCTCTACAAATTTGCTCAGCAGTTTCACCGGAAGCCCCAGATGTGAAGCCACCGAAACCACATTGGATTCGGCGCTGGTGACCTGCATTTGCAGACGGCTGGCGCAGTGGAAAGGCTGGCCATCCTCCGGCGTAAGACGGAGTCCCATACTGGTGGCGGTAAGCAGGGCGGTTTTACTGTTGGGTCGTAAGCTGAGCATTGTGTGAATCAGGGGTTTTAATGAGGTGCGGATCTTGCCTCCTCCCGGTTGAAATGCCAAGTTCAATTCCCAAAATCTTGTAAAAGAGGCTTTCTGTGCGAAAGTGTCTTGAACATTTGCGGAAATTAGCGTGTCTTATGCTCCACATTCCATCTGAATCTTTTTTATGAAACGTACCCTGACCCTTCTTCTTATTGCCGCCCTGCTGCCTTGGATCTCTCTCCGTCCGGAGAAGATTCAGCCGCAGGAGGATGCTCCGGAAATCACCCGTCTGGTGCTGAATGCACTGCCCGCCAGTCATCTGAGCCACCAGCCGCTCTCCGAGGGGCTGGTACGGCGGACGCTGGACAATTTTCTGCGGGCCCTGGATTTTGACCGTTCTCTGTTTCTGGCGGAGGATGTGATGGAACTCCGGAAGCGGGCGGTGGATCTGCAGAACGATCTGCAGTCCGGAAACGTGGCGTTTGCGTATGAGACCTTTGCGTTACTGAAAGAGCGGGCCGCGAACCGGGTTGCTTATGTGAATCAACTGCTGGAACAGGAATTCGATCTGGAGAAGGAGGAGGACTTTGTCTGGCGACGCAAGGATGCGCCCTGGAGCGCCGATGAGGCGGAATGGAATGAGCTTTGGCGGAAAAAAGTGAAAAATGAGTATGTGGGACTGCTGGTCAGTCAGAAAATGCGGGAGCTCGATGCCGAGGAGGAGGCTCAGGAAAAAGTGGAGGAAGTGGAGGATTCTCTGGAGGAGAAACCCGGGGTGTCCGAGGTGGAGACGGAGCTGGAGGTGGAGGTCGACGCGGAATTGGACCTAAGTCCGGAGGAAAGAATCCGTAAACGCTACAATCAGTTTCTGGAAGTACTGGAGGGACACGATTCGGAGTATGTGCTGGGCATGTACCTCAACAGTCTGGCCAGCGCCTATGACACGCACTCCAGCTATTTCTCTCCCCGGGAAGAAGAGGACTTTGACATTCAGATGAAACTGTCGCTGACCGGAATTGGCGCCGAACTGACTTATGACGAGGGGGCGGCTAAAATTCAGCGGGTGATGAAGGGCGGGCCTGCGGATCTGGATGGACGTCTGCAAAGCGGTGATAAAATCATTGCGGTGCAGCAGGATGGCGAAGAGGCGGTGGATATTTTATACTGGCCGCTCTACAAATCCGTCCGTCTGATCCGCGGTCCTATTGGGTCCAAAGTGATTCTGCATGTGATCCCGGCCAGTGATGCCACCGGAACCCAGGTGCGGTTGGTGGATCTGATCCGCGACGAAATCAAACTGGAGGAGAAAGAGGCCAAATCGATGATTTACCCTCTGGAGCGGGAAGAGCAGGAGTTGAAGCTTGGGATCATTAACCTGCCAGACTTTTATGCGGACTTCAACGGCGGCAAAGAAGCCACCAGCAGTGCGGCGGATGTGAAACGGCTCCTGACCGAGATGAATGAACAGGCGGTGGACGGACTGGTGCTGGATCTGCGCAGCAATGGCGGCGGAAGTCTGCGGGACTGCGTTGAGATGACCGGTTTCTTTATTGACCAGGGGGTGGTGGTGCAGGTGAAGTCTGGGAAACGGGTTTCGGTGCTGGTGGATCCTGAAAAAGGGGTGTTGTTCGACAAACCCCTGGTGGTGCTGGTGAACAAACTCAGCGCCTCCGCATCGGAAATTCTCGCCGCCGCGCTTCAGGATTACGGACGGGCGGTCATCATTGGTGATTCCAAAACTCATGGCAAAGGAACGGTACAGAGTCTGATGCCGCTGGACCGGCGCAACGATGACATGGGCGCCCTGAAAGTGACCACCGCCGGTTTTTACCGGGTGGACGGACGCTCCACGCAGTTGAAGGGGGTGAGTCCAGATATTGTCATCCGTTCCCCGACGGATGTGATGGAGCTGGGGGAGGAATATCTCACCAATGTGCTGCCCTGGTCCTGGGTCAATCCGGTCAGAAACTTCGTGCCCCATGGCGATTTGCGCGAGGAAATCGCCATCCTGATGGAAAAATCCAGTGCCCGCATGCAGGAAAATGAAAAGTTCCAGTACTATCAGAATAAAGTCGACCGACTCGCAGAACGGGTGAAGCGGCGGGAGATTTCCCTCAATTTTGAGGAGCGCCTCGAACAGAGTCGGAAAGACCGGGAACTGGATAAACTTCAGGACAAAGGGTTGACCTTGGTGGATCAGAATCTGGATGAGGATCCGGAAGAGGATCTGGAGGAGGATGAATCCGTGATTCAACCCGAGAAAGACATGATCCTCAAAGAGGGGCTGGAGGTGCTGGCGGATCTGATTCAGTTACAGGCTTGAATCGGTCAGCCCCGCTTCGCGTGTCAGGGGGTCATGGGTCAGTTGTCATGGGTCAATAGGGCCGCATCCCTGCGGCGGAAAAACCGGGCCAGGAATGGCCTGTGTCCAGCTGGCTCTCGCTACAGCTGGAGGTGCCGCATCCCTGCGGCGAAAAAAATCTCAGCCGTGATTTTTGGTGTTTTTCCTATTTTCCATGCAATCTTCCCCAGATGAGGATAGAGGCTACCGGGGATCTGTGGAATCAGCGGCTGCTGCGGGAGTCGCGGGAGAGGGAATCGCGGATGGCGGCCAGTGACTGTTTCAGAGAGGGATCACTCTGTTCCTTCTGCGAAATCAGCCGGCAGGCATGCAGCACGGTGGCGTGGTTTTTTCCGAAGGCATCCCCGATGGTGGGAAGGGAGTGGGACGTGAGGTCGCGGCAGAGATACATGGCGACCTGACGGGGCAGCGCGATGTTGGCCGGACGTTTGCGGCTGAGAATGTCACTGTACCGAATATCAAAATGCTCGGCCACGGTGCGCTGAATACGTTCCATGGTGAGCGGGGCAGGGGCCTCATCGTCCAGACTGTCGCGGAGCAGGCGCTCCAGGGCCTCGGTGTTCAGCTCCCGGTTGGTGAGCGAGGCGAAGGAGGCGGCGCGGATAAGGGCGCCCTCCAGTCGCCGAACATTCGCGGCAATCCTTTCGGCAATGAAGTGGATCACCGAATCGCTCAGTTCGATGTTCATGATCTCCGCTTTTTTGCGGAGAATGGCCATACGGGTCTCAAATTCCGGTGCATCGATTTCGGTGACCAGCCCCCACTCAAAGCGGGAGACCAGACGCCGTTCCAGGCCGGGAATCTCGGTGGCGGGCCGGTCGCAGGTGAGCACGATCTGCTTGTGTCCGTCAAACAGGGCATTGAAAGTATGGAAAAACTCCTCCTGCAGCCGGTCTTTGCCGGCGAGGAACTGCACATCGTCGATCAGCAGAATGTCGACGTTCCGGAAGCGCTTCCGGAACTGGGGAAGTTTGCTGTTCTGGAGCGCATCGATGTACTCGTTTACGAAAGATTCGGAAGAGAGATAGCAGACCCGGCAGGCTGGATTGCTGCTGTTGGCGAAATTGCCGATTGCCTGCATCAGGTGGGTTTTTCCCAGGCCCACGCCGCCGTAGAGGAACAGCGGATTGTAGGCGCGGGCGGGCTGCTGGGCCACGGCCATGGCGGCGGCATGCGCAAAATCGTTGGAGGAGCCCACCACAAAAGTTTCAAACACGTAGCGAGGATTGAGGCTGGCCCGGTCACAGGCCTGGGCGCGCTGCTGCTGACGTTTGGTGGCCGAAAGCGTTTCGGGAGCGCTTTCGGAAAGGGACAGTTCGGCGGAATCCGTCTTTTTGGATTCGGAACGGAGGCTGGGGTCGACCTTGAGACTGAACTGAATCCGGTTGCCGGTCACCGCGGCGAACGCATCGGAAATCATCGGCACGTAGTTTTCTTCGAGCCAGGTGGAATAGAAGTCGCTCGCGACCCGCAACTCCAGATGATCGGGATCGGAAAATTCTCCGGGCTGAATCACCGCGATCCAGCGGTCAAAAATATCCTCGGTCAGAGAATTTTTCAACAATCCACAAACTTTCCCCCACAGATCATGCTGATCCATGGAGACCGTTTCCGGCTGATTTTCCTGATAGTTCCTCTCTTTGCTCAACGACTCACCTTTCTTCTGCAATCCATTTATTCCCTGTACCAATCTTCTTTCTTCCTGTAGGAAAACCCGGAGAAAAGTCCGCCGATCTCCCACAGGTTCCGTCAACATAAACCGATTCAGGGCGGGTGGACAAGCTGTTTAAATCAAAGAAAGGTAGAAAAAATAATCACACTACAGGTAGTGGTTTCTGAAAAAAAAAGGCACAAGATGATGAACTTGAAATCTTTTATAACAATTAGACTTTCGTTTTGTTTTGGATTGTGTTCCTCCGCGCTGCACCGGGAGGAGGCTGTATGAATCCGGCTGAAAAATCAGAGGCCCTGCTGCTGATCGGCGGGGGGGCGGATGCGCTGAATGTGCGGTATATCTGCGGTTTTACCGCTCCGGATCCTTTCCTGTACCTGCAGGCGGCCGGAAAAATGCATCTGCTGGTGTCGATTCTGGAACTGGGGCGGGCCGGGGCTCTCGGCCCGTCGGTCTGCTGTCATACCGTTGATACCCTGAGGCTGAACAGGAAAGCGCAGCGGACTCTGGGCGGACAGGCACTGGGTCTGCTCCGGCATTTGGGTTTGAAAAGAGTCGGGGTAAGCGGAAACTGTCCGGTGGCGGTGGTCCGGGAGCTGGAAAAGGGCGGGATCCGCGTGGATGTCCGGTCCGCGCCGCTTTTTCCCCAGCGTTTGCGGAAATCGGAAAAGGAGCTGAAGGCGCTGCGGGCTAGTCAGCGCGCGGCGGTGCAGGCAATGCAAACGGCTTTCACCCTGATCCGGGAGTCCAGGGTGGATGCGCAGGGGGTGCTGCGTCAGCCCGGAGGCGGCGTGCTCAGCGCGGAGAAGCTCCGCCATCATCTGCAGCGGATGCTGCTGGATGCCGACTGTGAGGCGGAGGAGCTGATTGTGGCCTGCGGGGATCAGGCGGTGGACCCGCACGGGCGGGGAGAAGGTCCTTTGAAAGCAGGCGAGCTGATTGTGCTGGACATTTTTCCCCGTTCCCGGGCCACGGGGTACTGGGGGGATATCACCCGGACCGTGATCAAAGGAACGCCGACCCGGGAGCAGGCCCGGCTTTATTCCACCGTGCTGAAAGCGCAGAAAGCCGCATTGTCGGAGGTGAAAGCCGGAGAGAGCGCGAAAGAAATTCACGACCGCATCTGCGGACGTTTCGCGGAGGCTGGATATGAAACCGGAATCCGGGATGGGGTGCCGCAGGGCTTTATTCATTCCACTGGACACGGAGTGGGGCTGGAAATTCACGAAGCTCCCTCGGTGAGCGTCCGTGGCGGGATTCTGGAGTCCGGTCAGGTGATCACCATCGAACCGGGTCTGTACTACCGTGGAATCGGCGGCGTGCGCATAGAAGATACGGTGGAAGTGACCGAAACCGGCTGCCGGCTGCTGGCTCCCTGCACCAAGGCGTGGAAGTTGTGAGTACGCTGGGGATTGTTTTGGGTGCCTTGGGGCTGCTCTGGCTGGGGCTGCAGGCTTTTGCGAACCGATTGATCTTTCCCCGCTCCCGGACATTCCGGACGGAAAAAGAGGACAGTGGTCTGGAGGTGGAGGATGTGGAATTCTGCGCGGAGGACGGAACCGCGCTGCATGGCTGGTGGTTTCCGAAAGCGGATGCCAAGGGCGTCCTGCTGGTCTGTCATGGAAATGCGGGAAATGTCTCAGACCGACTGTGGATTGCGGAGGATCTTCAGGATGTGCCGCTGCATGTTTTTGTGTTTGATTACCGGGGTTATGGACGGAGCGGAGGGCTGCCGAGTGAAAGAGGACTGGGCCGGGATGTCTGTGCCGCCTGGGAATTCGCCTGTGCCAAGACCGGTGCCGACCGTGAGGATCCTCCGATCGTGCTTTACGGACGATCATTGGGCGGGGCGGTGGCTCTCCAGGCCGCCAGTCAACTGCCGGTGCGCGGGGTGATTCTGGAAAGCACCTTCACTTCGATTCTTGAAGTGGGGAAACGCTTTTACCCCTGGCTGCTGCCCCGCTGGACCTGCCGGCATCCTTTCCGCTCCGACCTGCGCATCGCGGCGGTCAAAGCTCCGATCCTCATGGCACACAGTCCGGAGGATGAAACGGTTCCTTATGACATGGGGCAGGCACTGTACCGGCGCGCTCCCAATCCGCGGGGATTTTATCAGCTGACCGGCAACCATGTGGAGGCCGGCTGGCAGACCTCCGAAGAATACGCCCGGGCCCTCCGGGAGTTTCTTGCGGAGCTGGTTTAGGTTTTTTGACCGCTGATCCTCGCGAATGGGGCGCTCATTTGGAATCCGGTCCACAAAGAAATGAGCGATCCATGAGCGATAATCAGCGGTTTAAACGAAATTGTTCATAAATCATCTCCGTCTGTCTTGGAATTCAGCTGCAACGCAGCGATCCCATAAAAGCCCGGGGTGCAACCCCGGGTCTCCAATCCGGACGATAGATGAGCGCTGAAGGT
>JBMTJR010000057.1:0-10541 GCA_049438565.1 Kiritimatiellia bacterium | reverse complement strand
CGGAGATCAGCCGGTCCTGCCGCTTTTTGAGATCCTGCCAGGCTTTGACCGGCTCGTCCTCATCCGAAAAAGTGGCCCCGTAGACAAAATCCTCAAAGTCCCGCAGACTCATCTCCGCATCCTGGGCATAGGCCTCGGTTGGGAACAGGGTCAGCGTCCATTTTTTCTTCAGCAGTTTATTTTTCACCGGCCGGCTTGCCTTGGCCAGGCGGGCCTGCAGTTCCGGATCCACCCCGCTCAGAGAACGCGTGTTGCGGCTGGAATAGATGGCGGCGGTTCCGGCGAGTTTGTCCACAATCGCTTTGTCCACCGGGCTCACTTCGTCAAAATGATGCGGCTGTCCCGAGCGGAAAACCGCCTCCGCCGCGCCTTCCGGCATCATCCGCACCAGCGGCCAGGCTCCGGCTTTCAGTAATTCCTCATGTAGAGCCTCCACCAGGGGTGCCGCAGCATTACTGGCATTGATGGCAAAGGCTTCCCGCGGCTGGGCGTCGAGACAGTATCCCGCAAGGGTGCGGGCCAGATTTTGTGTTCGGGGGTCCATGGCCTTCACCCTAAATCAATGCCGGGAAATTCCGCAACCCTTTTCCGAGTCAAGTTCAGAATATTCCACCCTTTCTCGGCCATAACATTCCCCACCCCACATCCGTCCGCGCCGTCCGAGCTGTCCGCGGTTGGAAAATAAAAATATCAACCACGGACCGAACGGACCCATCGGACCCGGCATGATGGGTTTTCCAAATCTTACCCCCACCCAAAAACCCGGAACGGGGCTTTAGGGGAAGAACCTCTCCCGCCCCATATCATTTTTCCCTCCCTTGGTCTGGACAGTCCGCCCGTAAATTGACAATACCTATGCCTTTCGCCAAAGAGGATACTCGACGACCTGAATCTCAGCCCCGAACCCTATGACCGATTTACGACCCACCCTTCTCACCCCCTGGCATAAATCTCACGGTGCAAAAATGGATGCCTTCGGCGGATATGAAATGCCGCTGTGGTACGGAACCGGCCCGATCAAAGAGCATCGGGCGGTCCTTCAGGGTGCAGGTCTCTTTGACACCTCTCATATGTCGAACCTTCTGATTGAGGGTCCGGAGTCCTTTGAACTTCTGCAAAAAGCCCTCACCAAAGATTTGGAATCCTGTATCGGTCAGGGCAATCCTCTGGAACGCGGACGGGCGACCTACGGATTTCTGGCTTTGGAAAACGGTCACCTGCTCGACGATGCGATTGTGATGATGGAGGAGGAAAACACCTACTTGCTGGTGGTCAACGCGGGGATGGGCGGAGAGGTCTGCCGTCATCTGCAGCAGCTCGGGGCTGAAATGGACGTCGCGGTCAGCGATCTCACCGGAAAACTCTGTAAAATGGATCTACAGGGCCCGGCCTCCGCGAAAATTCTCTCCCGCATTCTCAAACCCTGCAAATCTTTCCGGCCCCCCTTCCCTTATTTCTCGTTTATCGGTCATTATGATCATCTGCAGGAAAAAGTGCAGAGCACCCGTGGATTTTCGTTCATGATTTCACGAACCGGCTATACCGGCGAATTCGGATTCGAACTGCTGGTCCGTCCGGATGCCTTTGTGAGCCTGTGGGAACAGTTGCTGGAGGCGGGGGAACCCGAAGGGCTGATCCCCTGCGGTCTGGGCGCGCGGGACAGTCTGCGCACCGGAGCCGGTCTGCCTCTGAGTCATCAGGACCTGGGAGACTGGCCGGTGGTGAATCATCCCTGGGAATTTGCGCTCTGCCGTGAGGGGGATGGATTCAGCAAACACTTTGTGGGGGAGGAAAGTCTCCGCAACGGCGCCGGCACCGAAACCACCTACGCTTTTCTGGGCGACAACGGACGCAAAGTCGATCCCGGCGCGGAGGTGCTCGTCGGCGGCAATTCCGTGGGGCGGGTGCTCAGCTGCGCCACCGACATGGCCATCGACCGGGTGGAGGGTCAGGTTTTCAGTCTGGCTTCCCCCGATGCGCCGGAAGGTTTCAACCCCAAAGGACTCTGCTGCGGATTTGTCCGGGTGGATCATCCGCTGCCGGATGGACAGCGCATCACCCTGAAAGACAAACGCCGGAGCATTGAGGTCACATTGACTCCCCATCTGCGCCCGGCCCGCAGCGCCAGAATGCGCTGGCCCCTGACATGATTCTCGGTCTGCTTTCCGACACCCATGGCCATGGGGACCGAACCGAAAAAGCGCTTGCGCTTCTTCGCGGCGCCGGGGCGGAGCATCTGATTCACTGCGGAGATCTGGGCGGGGAGGAAATCCTCAGTCTCCTCCTGGAGGAGCAGGAAAACGGCACCCCCGTGACTGCCGTGCCCGGGAATGTGGATGAATGGGATCCCGGACTCCTCCTCTACGGCAAAAAGATCGGAATCCCCCTGCCCCGGGTGCACCGGCTGATTCTGGATGGAATGCGGATTGCGGTGCATCACGGCCACGACCCGGCCCTGCTGCAAAGTCTCAGCGTCGAACCGGATCTGGACCTGCTGTTCACCGGCCACACCCATGTGGCCAAAGATGAACGTTGCGGTCCGCTGCGGATCATCAATCCCGGCGCCGTGTACCGGGCCCGTCCTCCCGGCGTATCCGTTCTGGACACCCGGACCGGAGAACTCCGGTTTTTCCCTTTGGGGATCTGACAGACCCGCAGCTTGCAGGTTCCGGCGGGCTCTCTCCCTCTTCCGCCGTTCTGTTTTATGAGTTTTTCAACCCCTGCTCTATAAGGGCCTGCACATGTTCATGCAGACGGGACCGGGTTTCCGCATCCAGCGTTTTGGGATCGATCGCGGGATGGAAAATCACCCGGACTTCGCCTCCGGGAAATCCCCAATGGCCTTTCGGTTTTAATTTGTAGGAGTCCACCAGGGTCACCGGAACAATCCGAACCCCCGCCCGCTCCGCGATATTCAGACTCCCTTTGGCGAACGGTTTCATTTCCGGCCCCCGGCTGCGGGTTCCTTCAGGGAAAATGACCATGGAAAGCCCGGACTGCAGATTCCCCACGGTCTGTTTTATCTGGGCCACCTGTTTTCTGCGGTCATCCCGGTCCAGGAAAATACACCCAATCAGATACATCCAGTTGCTGATCAGCGGAATTTGTCCCAGTTCCTTTTTCGCCACAAACGCGAGATTTCTTCCGCCCTGTGAGAGCAGAATCGGAATATCAAAATCCCCCTGATGGTTACTCACAAACAACACCGCTTCGCCCTCTTCCACGCCCGCCCGGTCGATGCGGGTGAGGTTCGCGCCACCCAGCCAGCACATGAGATGCCCCCAGCCCCGGGCAACCGGACAGGCAAGATGCCGTACCCGCTCCGCTCCGCCCAGCGCATGGCGGAGATGAAAATAGATCAGCAGCGGCAAAATCAGAAGCTGATGCAGCCAGAAAACCATAAAAAAGAATAGCGTTCGCAGAATGGTAAGCATATAGAGAGCCCGGAAATGGGGGATGTCAGTGCAGAGAATCTGTACTCTACTGTCCGTCGGGGAGCCTGTCACCTCAAAAGCAGCGCTGAACGGGGTTAGCCCCGCCACCAGAATATCCTTATGATTGATCTTTATATTTCAGAACCCCTGGATGGGCTGGAAAAGCTCTGTTCCGCAGTTCTCTTCGACTGTGATGGCACCCTTGTGGACACCATGGGTGCGCATTACCGGAGCTGGGAAGCCGTGCTGGCCGGAGAAAATTCTGAATATACGCTGAGTTATGACCACTTCTGCACCTGGGGCGGGATGGCCGGTCACTTGGTGGCTCAGGAAATCTGCAGCCTGCTCAAACTGGACCGGGATCCCGAGGAACTTGCGCAACGGAAACGGGAGCATTTCCTGAGTGTGGATCACGAACACCCCCTGATTTCCCCCATTGTCGATTTTGCCCGCAAAGTGGCACAAACCCACCCGGTCGCGGTGGTCAGCGGAGGGAACCGTCCCACCGTGGAACAAACCCTGCTGAAAGCGGGAATCAGAAATTTATTCAGCGTCGTTGTGACGCCGGAAGATGTGGTACATGGCAAACCGGCCCCCGATATGTATTTGCTCGCAGCGGAAAAGCTGGGGGTAAAGCCGGAGGATTGCCTGGTACTTGAAGACGGGCCGCCCGGAATTGAGGCGGCAACATCCGCGGGAATGCGGGTGGTGGCTGTGGGTCCAGCCGCCTCAATGATGAAGTAATTGGAAAACCATATGCCTGTATCACTCCTGAAGAAAGTCAGATCCCTGATCAAGAAATCGCCGTCGACCCCGGTTGCGGCCGCTCCGAAACCGGAAACTCACTCCGCAACGCCGCCCCCCCCACCCAAAAAATCATCCATCCGGGAGGAAACTCCCGGAGAACAGCACGCGCCGGAACCGCTGAAAGCGGCAAAGAAACTCCGGGCCGCTCCGCAGGAGGAATGGCGCCCCGGAAAAGGCAGCCCTGCAAATTCCGAGCCTCGGAAATCCTCTGAGCGCCCTTCCCGAACTTCGGAAAAAGCTCCCCGACGGGAAAACCGTTCTGAAGCGTCAGGTTCCGGAAACACCTCCCGCAAACGGCCTCCCCGCAAACGCCCCCCCCGGGGAGAAAAGGAGTCCGGACGCAAGAGCGCTCCCCGGAGCAACCGCCCGCCCAAGGCCGCCAGCACCCGCGGAAAAGGATTTTCCTTCCCCCGTCCCAAACCCGATGCGGGAGACTGGACGCCGGATCAGGTTCAGATTCCCGAGAAAGAAGGGAAAACCCGTTTTTCCGAAATCGGGCTCGCGGATGAACTGCTCCACGCCATTTCCGATCTCGGTTATGAATACTGCACTCCGATTCAGGCGGAAATTCTGCCCGAACTGCTCGGCGGACGCGACGGCATGGGACAGGCGCAGACCGGAACCGGCAAAACCGCCGCGTTTCTGCTGGCCAGCCTTACCCGCCTGCTGAAAGAACAGAAACCGGATCTGCCCAACGGATGTCCGCGCATGCTGATTCTGGCTCCTACCCGCGAATTGGTGCTGCAGATTGAGGAAGAGGCCGCGGAACTCATGAAATACACCCCGCTGCAGAGTCTGCCGGTCTATGGCGGTCTGGACTATGAACCGCAGAAAGAAGCGCTGCGGCATCACCAGGTCGATCTGGTCGCCGCCACTCCCGGTCGTTTGATTGATTTTCTGCGCTCCAGAGTCATCGACCTCTCCCATGTCGAAATTCTGGTGCTGGACGAGGCGGACCGCATGCTGGACATGGGTTTCATTCCCGATGTGAAACGCATCGTGTATGCCACCCCGCACAAGGACAAACGGCAGACCCTGTTCTTCAGCGCAACCTTCACCGAAGACATCAAACGCCTCGCCACTTCCTGGACCCGGGACCCGATCAATATCGTGATCAAACCCACCTCGGTGGCGGCGGACACGGTGGATCAGACGGTTTATATCGTCACCGACAAAGAAAAGTTTGCCCTGACCGTGAATCTGCTGCGCAAACTGAATCCTGCGCGCACCCTGATTTTCGCAAACCGCCGGGACACTTCGCAGGATCTCTGTGATCATCTGAACGTGTACGGCTTCAGCGCGGCTCTGCTTTCCGGCGCGGTGCCGCAGGCCAAGCGCGTGCGTACCCTGGAAGACTTCAAGTCCGGCAAAACCCCCATCGTGGTGGCCACCGATGTGGCCGGCCGCGGCATCCATGTGGATGAGGTGGGCCTGGTCATCAATTACAACCTGCCGGAGGATCCGGAGGACTACGTCCACCGCATCGGCCGCACCGGCCGGGCGGGCGACGAAGGTCAGTCCGTCTGCTTCGCCAGCGAATTCGACTCCATGATGCTGCCAGATATTGAAAAATTTATCGGAAGAGAACTGAAATGCACCCACCCCGAAGAGGAGTGGCTGACCGTCGAGGAGCGTGAAATTCCCAAACGCCCCCGCCGCAGTGGCGGCGGAGGTGGAGGCGGCGGGCGTGGACGTCCGGGCGGCAACCGCTCCGGGGGCGGACGCGGCCGACGCTGAAAACGCGAATGATGGAGAAAATCTAAACAATGTCCGTGTGCTCAGCGAGGTCCGCGGTTGTGAAAATTATGGAAAGGTAACGACCACGGACGCCGCTGAAAACGCGGACGATAGAGGAAAATCTAAACAATGTCCGTGTGCTCAGCGAGGTCCGCGCTTGTGAAAAAAATTCAGGGATAAGCCCCACTCCTTTCCTTAAAGTTTTTCTGCCCAATCCCCCGGGACTGTGGTAGCGCAAAGCCAGATGAATGAGCTTTTTCCAGACCATCCGGATGCCCAGCGGCGGAGACCGCTGGCGGCCCGGATGCGGCCCGAAACCCTGGATGAGGTGGTGGGCCAGGCCCATATTCTCTCCCCCGGCAAACTGCTTCGCCGGGCCATCGAGGCCGACCGGCTGGACAGCCTCATTCTCTACGGCCCTCCGGGGTGCGGAAAAACAACCCTGGCCGAGGTCATTGCCAAAACCACCCGCCGGGAATTCAGGCGGGCCAGCGGGATTCTGGGCAATGTGGCGGATCTGCGGAAAATCCTGGAGCCCGCCCGCCAGTCCCGGCTCCGGGAGGGAAAAGAAACCGTATTGTTTATTGATGAAATTCACCGCTTTAACAAATCCCAGCAGGATATTCTCCTCCCCTACGTGGAGGAGGGCGACGTCACGCTGATCGGCGCCACCACGCACAATCCTTTTTTCTTCGTCAACTCCCCTCTGGTCTCCCGCTCCCGGGTATTTCAGCTGGAACCGGTCCCGGAAGAGGATCTCTGCACCCTGATGCGGCGGGCACTGACAGATCCCCGCGGTCTGGCGGAAATGCAGGCGGAGGTCGATGAGGAGGCGCTGCGGCATCTCGCCGCCACCTGCGAGGGAGACGCACGCAAAGCCCTGAATGCACTCGAAATTGCGGTGATGACCACCGCCCCCGCTGCGGACGGGAGGATCAGGGTGGGACGGGGAGAAGCCGAGGAAAGCATTCAGAAAAAAGCAGTGGTCTACGATAAGGACGAAGACGAACACTACGACACCATCTCCGCGTTTATCAAAAGTGTGCGGGGATCAGATCCCGATGCGGCCATTTACTGGCTGGCCAAAATGCTGGTCGCAGGAGAGGATCCGCGTTTTATTGCGCGCAGACTGATCATTCTCGCCAGCGAAGATATCGGCAATGCGGATCCCAGAGGACTCACCCTGGCAGTTTCCGCGCTGCAGGCCGTGGAGTTCATCGGCATGCCGGAGGCGCAGCTCACTCTCTCCCAGGTCACCACCTATCTGGCCACTGCGCCCAAAAGCAACGCCGCCACCCTGGCTATTGGAGAGGCCATGACGGATGTGAAATCCGGAAAAGTCCTGCCGGTCCCCAAACATCTGCGGGACGGTCACTACGCAGGCGCGGAAAAACTCGGACACACCGGCTATCAGTATGCCCATGACGGCGAGCACCACTTTGTGGACCAGATATACGCCCCCACAGACAAACAGTATTACCGTCCCGGAGAACTGGGTTACGAAAAAACCATTCAGCAACGGCTGCAGTTCTGGGACTCTCTTCGCAAACAGCCCCGGCATCATGAAGACAAAAGCTGAAATCCGGAAGGCGATGCGCGGGAAACTGGCGGAACTCAGTCTGGAGGAGAAAGATTCCGCCTCCACCCGGCTCTGCGAACAGATTCTTCAGGATGCGGGGCTCCGGAAATCAAAATCTTTGGGGATCTTCCTCTCCCTGCCCGACGAACCGAATCTGCGGCCAGCCCTGCAAATCCTCCAGCGGGAAGGCTGTCGGCTGGCCCTCCCCTTTCCAAACGAGGATTCCACTTGGGCCTTTCATTGGATTTCAGGGCTGGAAGGAACCGCCCAGGGCCCCTGGGGACTGGAGATGCCCCTGAAAGGAGATGCGGTATCCGCCGCGGATTTGGAGGCGATTCTGGTGCCCGGCCGGGCTTTTACCCGGGACGGACAACGGATCGGACGCGGAAAAGGAATCTACGACCGTCTGCTCTCCTCTCCCTGCGCCCGCAGAATCGGATTCGGGTTTGCCTGTCAATTGCAGGAAACCCTGCCCCAGGAGGCGCACGACTCTGGGTTGGATGAGGTCTGGCTGGCATAAGCGATTCTCTCCTTACCGCATCAGGCGAATTCCCGCCGGGCGGGTTCAGGCAGGATCACCGGCTGAACTTTCAGTCCCTTTACTCTCAGTTTGGAACGCTTCTCCCCGTTTTTTCCCTCCCATTGATCAAACTGAAGCGCTCCCTGGATCAGCACCCCGTCCCCTTTTTTCAATTTGTCGCGGGCAAACTCCGCCTGCTGATCCCACAGCACCACATCCACAAAATGCATGCGGTTCATCCATTCCCCTTTTTCATTCTTATAATTTTCCGGAATCCCCAGCCCAAAATCGGCGACCGGGGTTCCGTTTTTCAGGGTTCGAACTTTCGGGGCGATCGTGACTTTTCCCAACAACTGCACTTGATTCATATTCAGCATTTCTGACTCCTTTGAGGTTTCGGCAGAGAAAGGAATTCCCTCTGCTCATCTACCCGAAAGCGGAGAAATCCGGATTTTCCGCGAAAATTTAGAAAAAAATTCTCCGCGCATCACAAAGTTGCCCTTTTCGACACTTCTCCCTGTAAAAGCGAACGGGGCTGGGCTATGATCCCGGCATGAATTGTACCCTGCGAAGCTTTCTTCTCTGTCTGGGTTTGCTGACCGCGATCGCGGGCCCGGCGGATGATGTGCCGATTGCCCCGCTCGGCATGGAGCAGGTGGCCCCCTGGGGAGAGGTGTATACGCTGGAGGCGAAGATGCTGCGCCTGGTCATTTCTCCGGAAACGGCTTCCGTCGTGTCTTTGCAGCATCGCATTTCCGGGGAATGGCTGGAGGCCCCGCTCCGTTGCCGGGCTTTCTCCGAAGCCCCTCGCGATCTGCAACAGACGGACTGGGAAAGCCGGGCCTGGCGCACCAGCGAAGGACGGCAACTCGTCATGCTTTCCCGCAGTTTCGGCCCCCCGCTGAGTTTACGGATTGTGCATCTTATCGAACTCAATCCGGAAGGAACCGGATTTACCCAGCGTACCCGCATCACCGGAACCGGTCCGGGGGATCAGTCACTCTTGATCCCCCTGCTGGAGGCACCGCTCCGGAGGCCCTCCGAGCTGCGGGAAGGGCCGCATGCGCTTTTTCTTCGTTATGAGGGTATTATCTGCAGCTGGCAGGCTGACTGGAGGATCGAATCTCCGGAACAGCCGCTGGAATCAAGCTTCGGGGCCGGAACAAAGGAGAATTCCCTCCTGCTTTCCAGTCAGCCGCTTCCACCCTATCCCCTTCCGCCACAGGGCTGGACGCTGCTCTGCGAATTCAGTATGAAGTGGAACCCGGTGGAAACGGAGTATTCTGCGCCTTCCACTCCATGAAATTCCCTGTTTTGATTTTGGCCCTCCTGACGCTTTCGGGTCTGTTCTCCGGATGTGCCAGCCAACCGGTTCCCACCGGAGACCGGCTGGTGTCGGTTTCCTGGGTCAATCTCACTCCCAATGGATTCAAACAGATTGAAACCCGCCTGAACGATTCACGCACGCCGGTGAAAATGGGCAATCTGCCCCCTTACGCGGAACACTTTGTGAACACGGATCAGCCCCTGTTCAGACAGATGCAGGTGCAGATGCTGGTACTTTCAGGAAGCCGGAGTCTGCGACTGGATCCGGGATTTGTGGAGGCACCCGTGAGAAAGAGCGGGGAAGGCGCTTACAATCTGCGCATTCAGATCGTTGCGGACGGAACCGCAAAAGCGTTGCTGGAACCTGTGGAGCTGAGTCGGATACGCCGGGGAAAATCATCCGGAGGAACGCCTCCGCCTCAATCCTCAATCTGAAGATCGAGCATCAGCTCCTCTCCGATCACTGAAAGGCGCTGCTCCAAATCCTGAAGATCAAGCTGATCCGGCAAACGTACCTGAAATTTGGCACAGAAGAGGGTTTCTCCGGACATCGGCGCGCTTTGGATGGAGCTGTCCAGACTCTCCACATTCACGTTCAGATCGTGAAAGACATCACTGATCGCAAACACAATCCCCGGACGGTCCTGTCCGATGCACTCAAGCCGGACCAGTTTGCCCTCGGCTTTGGGCGCCGTGCTCCCCCGGGTCTGACAGAGCAGTCCGTATTCAGTCTGAAGAGAACGCAGGGCTTCGTCGAAATCATCTCTTCTGGCGGCGGGCAGGGAAATCTCCACAATTCCCGCAAACTGATCCTGCACATGCAACAGACGGCTTTCCTGCCAGCTTCCCTGATGTTCACGGATTTTTTCCGCCAGCAGTTCCACAATTCCGGGACGGTCCGGCCCCAGCACGGTCATGACCACTTGCTGAATCACTCCGGCGCTCCCGGGTTGTCCGCGGATCCGGCGGGTGCCTCCACCTGAACCGCGCCCTGCACGATAAATCCTTGTTCGGGATGCGACATCATTCGAACCGGGACTCCGGGAGAGGCATTGAAATACGTGCGTCCGATAGGAGATCCATCGGCTTCAAACTGGCACATGACCACCTGACTGGGAGAGGTGTAATGAACCGTGGC
>JBMTJR010000056.1:0-10621 GCA_049438565.1 Kiritimatiellia bacterium | reverse complement strand
CGGGAGCGGATGTATTCGTAGACGGCGCGTTGTTTGACAGTGAGGTCTTGTTTCGTTTTCATGAGCTTCACTATACAAACGTTGACAGCTCCTGTCAACCCTCTGAAAAAGGAAACTTATGTATTTTTTTAAGGATCCGGTGAATTAAAGATCGACCTGTTCCCGTTTCCGCTGATCGTAACGCTGCACCATTTCGCTCATGACCGCCGCATCGTATTCCCGCAAACCGCTGAGCACCATTTTCTTTTCGCCGGTGCCCACTTCCTCCCCGTCGACCAGAAAACGGAAGGTCAAACTTACATTTCCGCGTTTGCCGTCCACCTCCATGGAGGCTCCCGTGTGTTCAATGGTGCTGTCTCTGACCTCCGCATGGTCCAGACTCAGGGACATGCTCTCATAAATAACCAGCGGGCGGTCGATATTGATCATGACCTTGTGTTCAGCCATGAGCGGTTCGAGCACATGCGGAAAATTGTGTCCGGAAAATTTGACGTAGTTCCGGATCACCTGCTCAATGGCCTGATCGTCCCGGTTCGGAGTGCCGCTGTAGGTGGCACGCAGATATTCTTTTCCCCGCTCATCCAGGAGCTCTATGCGCCCGGGGGTGCTTTCCTCAAAATGAATTTTTACTCCGTCTCCCACCATCCCCGAAAAGGTGAAATGCATCTGGGGATAGAGCCCCAAATGCTTGATCAGCACCCCAAACAACAGGTCGCCGGGCACACAGAAACGTTTGGCCTCCACGTCATGAATCGGATTAAAATCATCCGCCACCTGTTTCGCAAAGCGACTGGCCTGACTGCGGGTGAAACTGACGCGGCCGTCCGCCCAGGTGGTATAGGGGTCTAAAAAACTCATAGACAGTCTCTATCCTAGAAAGTGCTGACAAATCAACTGAAATTATGAGGGCAATGTCAGAGAAATCTGTCATCAGGGAGCTTTATCTGTCGGCACGGCGTGAGGCACCCGCTGAATCTTCGTGCGGTCATAACCCTCCTCCACCGCCAGATCAATCAGAGCCTGAATCCGCTCCTCGGGCAGATCGGGTTGGCGGGCCATGATCCATAAGTAATCCCGTTTGCTCCGGCCGATCATGGTCTCCTGATAGTCTTCGTCCACATACATAATGATGTATTCGGCTTTAACCGGCCAGACAAAGCGCATGCCCCACACCGCGTTGGAGGGATCCTCCTCTCTCACAAATCCAACCGGCGTATAGGTTTTCAGCTCGCCGTCCGGACCGCCTTTGTTGAAGGTGAAGGTGGTTTCAATCCGGTTGCCTTTTCCTCGCTCATAGCTTTCCACTGCATTCCAGGCTTCTTTTTCGAGGAAAGTGGGAATGTTGGCCACCACATACCAGTCGCCCATAAAGGCATCGAGGTCGACGGAGGATTCAGTTCGGATCGGTTTCATAGTGCTGCAGGCGGAGGTGAACAGGATGGATAGAAGCAAAAAGTTTCTCATACCTATAAATCTTCCAGAGGAAACATTCCTTACACGCGTAGCCGAATCGGGCTGCTCCTCATCCATTCCGAACGCTTTTGGGATGTCTTTTCGGAATGTGTAAGGTACAATCCTGTCATTCGTCTCTTTTAGAAGTGCATGCCGGTATGAAGGGTACTTAAACTAGTTGCATGTCACCCCGGGGATTTTCTCCCCACTGTCTCTGATTCTAATTTTGGTTCCTATGCAAAGCTCTTTAAAAAAAATTCTGCTCTCTGTCCTGTGTCTGATTCTTCTGGCGGTGGGCTGGCGCCTGATCGGCAGCCGGAACCGCTCCACCCGGGAACGGAGTGACCGGCAAAGGCCGGTGCCGGTGGAAGTTGCGGACATCCTCCGCGGTCCCATCGAGGAGAAACGGGTTTTCACCGGAAGTCTGGAGGCCTCTGCCGTGCTCACCCTCTCCTCCAAGGTGAGCGGGAGAGTTGCCAAAGTACATGCGGACCTCTCGGACCCGGTCCAACGGGATCAAATTCTGGTCGAACTGGAACCACAGCAGTTCGAGCAGGATCTGGCCCGGGCCCTGGCGGAACTCGCGGTGGCACAGGCCCAAATGACCGAAGCCCGAAACCGTCTGGATATTTCCAAACGGGAACGGGAACGTATGCAGCAACTGAGGGAACGGGGAATCAGCTCGGTGGCCGCCGAGGATGCGGCCGAGTCTGAATTTCTCATTCGCAGTGCCGCCATGGCCGTGGCGGAGGCTCAGCTGAATGCCGCCCGGGCGGAAGTGAACAGCGCGGAACTGCATCTGGAAGAGACCCGGATCCGCGCCCGCTGGTTTGAAGGCGATGACGACCGGGTCCTCGCGGCACGCTCCGTGGAGGAGGGTGACACCGTGTCTCCAGGCGAACCCCTGCTGCGGATCCTCGAAATTCAGCCTCTCCGCGCGGTCATCTTTGTGCCGGAGAAGGACTACGGACGCCTGAGCGTCGGACAGTCCGTGCTTCTGCGGACGGACGCCTGGCCGAACCGGGAATTTCCCGCCCGCATCTCCCGGATTTCCCCTGTGTTCCGGGAGGAATCCCGGCAGGCCCGGGTCGAAATCTCCACCGGGAATCCGGATCAGGACCTCAAACCCGGAATGTTTGTGCGGGCGCAAATCGTGCTCGATCATCTTGACGATGCTGTCCAGGTTCCGGAGGCGGCTCTGACCCGCAGAGGCAACGTCGACGGCGTGTTTCTGGTCGACCCCGACACCCGGGAGGCCCACTGGCAGGTGGTGACGCCGGGAATCCGGGACGGCGCGCGGGTGCAGATCGTCCATCCCGAAATAGAGGGCCGGGTGGTCACCCTGGGGCAGCAGCTGATTGATGAAGGCTCCACCCTTCTCATCCCGGAATCCGCGGAGTAACCAATGCCCCTGCCCCGCTTCAGCGTCCATCATCCGATTTTCACCACCATGGTCACTCTGATCGTGGTCATCCTCGGGGCGGTATCCCTCACCCGGCTCCGCACCGATCTGCTTCCCACCATCGAACTCCCCACCCTCAGTGTGCGGGCGGAATACGAAGGCGCCAATCCGGAGGTGGTGGAACGTCTGATCACCCGCATTCTGGAGGAAATTGTGGCCACCGTCCCCGGCGTCGAGGAGGTCAGTTCCACCTCCAGCGAGGGAAACAGCCGGATTTCCGTGACCTTTGGCTGGGGGACTGATATCGACACCGCCGCCGTGGATGTCAAGGCCACCATCGAGGATGAAATCAACGAACTACCCGATGACATCAACTCTCCCCGCATCAGCAAATTCGACATCAACAGCTATCCCGTGGTGCTGCTGGGAGTCACCAGCGACCTCGATCCGGTAAAACTCACCGATCTGATTGAAAATCAGCTCCGCTTCCGTCTCTCCCGGATTGCCGGCGTGGCCCAGGTCGACACCTGGGGCGCATTTTCCCGGGAAATGCGGGTGGAAATTCTGCCGGAGCGGCTTCAGGCTTTTGATATCACCCTGGAAGAGGTCCTGCAGGCCATCCGCAATGCCAACCTGGATCTTCCCGCCGGAAAAATCGAACGCGGCCGCTATGAGATTTCCCTGCGGGCCCCCGCCGAATTTGAATCCATTGCCGATATCCGGAACACTGTGATCAGCCTGCAGAACGGAACCCCGGTCACGGTGGGGGATCTGGCGGTGATTCAGGATACTTACGAGAAGGAAACCCGGATCATCCGGATCAACCAAAAACCCGGCATCCGGGTGGCGATCCGTAAACAGGCCGACGCGAATACAGTGGAGGTGGCACAGGGCATTCTGGCGGAAATTGAGCGGATCAACCGGGATTACCCCCAGATTGAAGTCTCCTCGATTCAGAATCAGGGCGGTTTCATCGAACGCTCCATCGCCAATGTGAGCCGTTCCGTCTTGTACGGAGGCCTGCTCTCCATTCTGGTGCTGCTCTTTTTCCTCCGCAACATTCGCAGCACCGTGGTGATTGCGCTCTCCATTCCGATTTCAGTCATCTCCACCTTCGCCCTGATTTATTTCGGAGGCTATACCCTGAATCTGATGACTCTGGGCGGACTGGCACTCGGGGTGGGCATGATGGTGGACTCCTCCGTGGTGGTGCTGGAGAACATTTTCCGGCGGCAGGACGAGGAGGGGGAATCCGCAATGGACGCCTCGGTCCGGGGAACCGATGAGGTGGCCGGCGCAATCATTGCCAGTACCCTGACCACGCTGGTGATTTTTCTGCCCATGGCCTTTATCCGCGGGGTCTCCGGTCTGCTGTTTCAGGAGCTGGCGCTGGTGGTGGTTTTTTCCCTCAGCTGCTCCCTGATTGTCTCACTCAGTCTGGTCCCCATGCTGGCCTCCCGGCTGCTGCACTCCCCGGAACAGCAGCATCTGGACCGCAGCCCTTTCGCCGAAAAACTCGCGCTGGCCTCCGCCCGGTTTTTTTCCCGCCTGAATGCCGCTTATCTGGATCTGCTTCAAAGCGCCCTGCGCCACCGGGGACTCACTGTGCTCAGTGCCCTGATTCTGCTCGGACTCAGCAGCCTGCTGGCTCCCCATCTGGGCTCGGAATTTCTTCCCCCCAGCGATGAGGGCGAAGTCCGCATCATCGGTGAAATGGAGGTGGGCACCCGACTGGATCTGGCCGACGTTCAGGGCAAGAAGATGGAGGAGATTGTCTTTCCCGCCGTGCCCGAAATTCAGTCCTCCGTCACCACCATCGGTTCCAGCTTCCGCTCCGGCGGCTCCACGAATGCGGACCTCGCGCTGACCCTTGTGCCCGTCACCCAGCGCTCCCGCAGCAACACGGAAGTGGCCGACGACATCCGCAAACGTCTGGACGGAAAAATCCCCGGCATGAATATCCGCGTCCGGGCCCCCCAGGGTCAGTTTCTCCTGGAAAGAATTCTCGGAGGCGATGAAGGCATCACCGTGGAAATTCTGGGCTATGATCTCGGGGTGCTGGGAGCCCTCTCCGACCGGGTGGAAAAAGAACTGCTCGAAATTCCCGGCATCACCGACGTGAATCCTAGCAAAGAAGGCGGGGTTCCCCAGGAGGAACTCCGTATTGACCGGGCCAAAGCCGCCTCCATGGGAATTTCCGTGCGCGACGTCTCCCGCTTCATCGAAACCGCCGTGGCAGGCTCCCGCGCAGGTGAATTCCGGCGTCAGGGACTCTCCTATCCCATCCGGGTGCAGCTCCGGGATGCGGAACGGCGGAGTCTGGAGGAAATTTTAGACCTGACCCTTCCCACCGCCTCCGGAGAACCGGTGGCTCTCCGCAACATCGTCACCGTCAACAGCGGTTCCGGCCCCCTGGAGATCAACCGCAAAGATCAGCAGCGCATTCTCACCGTGCAGGCCAACGTGACCAACCGCGATCTGGGTTCGGTGGCGGCGGACATTCTGGAAGTGCTGGACACCCTGCCCCGTCCCGACGACGTGGAACTCCGGCTGGCGGGAAATTATGAGGAACAGCAGAAATCCTTCCGCGAACTCCTGCTCTCTCTGGTCCTGGCTCTCCTGTTTGTTTACATGGTTCTGGCCTGTCAGTACGAGTCGCTGATCAATCCTCTGATCGTGATGGCCGCCGTCCCTCTGGCCGCCATCGGAGTGCTGGTCATTCTCTTTCTCACCCAGACCACCCTCAATCTTCAGTCGTATATCGGATGCATCATGCTGGGCGGAATCGTGGTCAACAACGCCATTCTGCTGGTGGACCAGTCCAGTCAGCTGACCCAGCGCGGACTCCGGGTGAGCGATGCGGTGATCGAGGCGGGCCGCAGACGGCTGCGGCCGATTCTGATGACCACCCTCACCACCATGCTGGCCCTCATGCCGCTGGCCCTGGGCATCGGCGAAGGCGCGGATGCCCAGGCCCCGCTCGCCCGCGCCGTGGTGGGGGGGCTGACCTGTTCCACGCTCATCACATTGGTACTGATCCCCGCCCTCTTTTCGCTTGTTCACCGCGACCCGGAGGCGAGCGCATGAAGTTTCTTCCTCTGCTGCTGGCGGTTCTGCTCTGTGCCGGGTGCATGCACGCCCCTCCGCGCGAAGTCCCCGCCTCCCCTCTCAATTTTGGTGACGGGCAGATCCTCCCGCTGCCGGAAAACGGGGAATTGAGCCTCACCCAGGCGGTTCATCTCAGTCTGCAGCGCAATCCAGATCTGGCCGTTCAATGGCTGGAACCGGCTTTGGCCGCCTACGATGTCCAGCGGGAAGAGGCGGGTTTCAACAGCGTACTTTTTGGCGGAACCCGGTACGGGGAGGAGGTCTCCAGCGAAACCTCCCGCTCCACCAGTGAACGCTTTTCGGTCGAGGCGGAAAGCCGGGAGTCCGAATTGGGGCTTCGGCGCAATTTCAGCAGCGGAACCGAACTCGAACTCTCGGTCAGCGAACAGGATGATCAGTCCAACCGCGCGCCCTCCCAACAGGAATTGCGCGCCGGGATCGGGCTGACCCAGTCTCTGCTCCGCGGACGGGGAACCGAAGTGAACCGCATCTCCATCCGTCAGGCGCAGCTTGGAGTGGACATTTCCATCGAGGAGCTTCGCGCCTACACGCAGGCGCTGATTGCGGAGACCGAGATCGCATACTGGCAACTGCAGCTCGCGCAGGAGGCGGTGGAGATCACCCGGAAAGCCCTCGAAGTGGCCGATCAGCAACTTTCCGAAATTCAACAGCGGATCGAAATCGGGGACCTTGCACCCGACGAACGCTATGCCGCCGAAGCCGAGCGGTCCAACCGCCGGAAAAACCTGACCGATGCCACCGCCAACCTGCGGGAGCGCGAACTGATTCTGGCGGGTCTGCTGGATATCGACCCCCTTCCCGCCTCCCCCTACCGTCTCCGCTCCACGCTTGAACTGGCTGAAACTCCGATTCAGGATCCGGCGCCTTTTATCGAACAAGCACTGCGGTTGAATCCGGCTCTGCGCGAAGCCAGGACCCGGCTCCTGCAGAATGAGCTGGAGGTGGTGCGCACCCGGAACGGCGTGTTGCCCCGCCTCGATTTTTTTGCCCGTCTCGACAAAACCGGATTCGGCGAGGATGCCTCCTCGGCCCGGGAGGAATTTTCCGGAGACACTTATGAGTGGGTCGCCGGGTTTGAACTGCTGCAGGATCTGGGAAATTCAGAGGCGCTTGCAAACCGGGAACAGGCCTCGCTCGAACGGGAACAGGCCGAACGCGCGGTGAAAAATATGGAGCTGCGGATCATCAATCAGCTTCGCCGGGCTGTGGTGGAATACAACCGGACCCTCGAACAGGCCGCCATCAGCCGGGAAACCCTCCGCTTGCGGCGGGCCACCGCAGAAGCGGAAATGGCACGGTTTGAAGTGGGAACCAGCACCTCTCTTCTGGTGGCGCAGGCCCAGCGGGAAGCGCTGGAAAGTGAGATCGAGGTTCTGGAGCTGCGGATTGCGTACCGGACCGCGCTGGTCCGTCTGCAGGAACTCACCGGCGAACTGCTGAACCGCTACGGGGTCGAAATCAGCCGTCAGTGATGTTCAGGAATAAGCGTTTGTGTTCCTGCAGGCCAATCGGCAAATCTTGGCGATTGACATAGTCAACAATTCTGGTCAACTTGGTCATATGAAAGTAAAAATTGCGGAACTGAAAACGCATCTGTCCAAATACGTTCAAACCCTTCGTGAAGGAGGTGAACCGATTGAGGTTTGCGTTAGAGAACATACCGTTGCCTACCTCACAAAAGCCGGATCCACGCATCCATCACCATTCGCAGAAGACCGCCAACTTGCGGAGCGATTGAAGCAGAAGGGGATCCTCCTGCAGACGGAAGGCAGGGTTACCTCGAAACGTCTTGACCCCGGATTGCCAGGAGACGGGAAACAGATCGCAAACACGGTGTTAACTATTCGGAATGAGAAGAACTGGTAAATGAAGATCTTTTTCGACACCAGTGCATGGGTTCCCTTGTTGCTGAAAGAAGATGCATCCGAACGGATGTGGAATACAAAACTCAAGGCAACTGAAATTTGGGCCTGGAGATGGATGCAGATTGAAACGGAGGCCGCCTTGTCGCGAAGACAAGCTTCTTCAGAATGCTGGAGAAACTGGTATCTCCTCAAACCTGAAGTGAAATGGGTGGATCTGGACCGTCAGGAACTGGATACGCTTTGTTCCTTCAACCGGGCTCTGAAACTTCGTTCTGCAGATGCCGGGCATCTTTTTGTGTTTGACCGCTTGTTCTCTGAATTGCCGGAACTTTTTCTCCTCAGCCTGGATAAGGAAATGACGGTCGCAGCCAAAGAATTGAATCTTCCTCTCCATCCTCAAAGTATTACAAAATAATCCTTTTACGGTATTCGTTCTGACAGCGCCCGCCTGAGTAAATCTCAGAGACTTACTTTCCTTGGCCCCAGGAGTCCCGCAGGGCCACCGTGCGGTTGAACACAGGGCGCTCCGGGGTGGAATCTTTGTCCGGCGTGAAATAACCCACCCGCTCAAACTGCAGCGGTGTCTCCGGCGCAAATTCGGTGAGCGAGGGCTCGACCATGGCCTCGACCACCTGCAGCGAGTCCGGATTTAAAAAGTCGCGGTAGTCCTTTTCTTCGTCGGCATCCGGCTCCGGCACCGTGAACAGCCGGTCGTAGAGCCGCACCTCCGCCATCACCGCGTGGCGGGCGCTGACCCAGTGGATGGTGCCTTTCACCTTGCGTCCGTCGGGTGTGCCCCCTCCCCGCGAGGCGGGATCCCAGGTGCAGCGGAGCTCCTGAATCTCGCCGGCGGCATCTTTGATGACGTCGGTGCAGGTGATGTAACAGGCGGCCCGCAGACGCACTTCGCGGCCGGGGGAGAGCCGGAAAAATTTCTTCGGCGCGTCCTCCATAAAATCGTCGCGGTCGATCCAGATTTCCCGGCTGAAGGGCACCTGACGGGTTCCCGCCGCCTCATCCTCGGGATTGTTCACCGCCTCGAAATACTCCTCCTCCCCCTCGGGATAATTCTCAATCACCACCTTAAGCGGATTGAGCACCGCCATCCGCCGCTCGGCGGTTTTGTTCAGCACTTCCCGCAGGGAAAATTCCAGCAGGGCAAAGTCACTGAGGCTGTTGAATTTGGTGATGCCCACTTTTTCACAGAAGGCGCGGATCCCCGCCGCGGGATAGCCCCGGCGGCGCATACCCGACAGGGTGGGCATGCGGGGATCATCCCAGCCTTTCACCAGCTTCTCCTCCACCAGGGTGAGCAGCTTGCGTTTGCTCATCAACGTGTACGTGAGATTCAGGCGGGCAAATTCGGTCTGCTGGGGCAGCGGAGGGGGCAGGCTGACGTTGTTGAGGATCCAGTCATAAAGCGGACGGTGCACTTCGAATTCCGGGGTGCACAGGGAGTGGGTGATCCCTTCAATCGCGTCCTCCAGACAGTGGGCGAAGTCATAACTGGGATAAATGCACCATTTATCGCCGGTCCGGTGATGCGAGGCTTTGCGGATGCGGTAAAACACCGGATCCCGCATGTGCAGATTGGGACTCGCCATGTCAATTTTTCCCCGCAGCACATGGCTTCCCTCCTCAAACTCACCCGCCCGCATGCGGCGGAACAAATCCAGATTCTCCTCCACCGGCCGGCTCCGTCCCGGACTGAAGCCGCCCGGACGCGTAGGCACTCCGCGCAGTTCTTTGAAGGCCTCCGGAGACAGGGTGCAGACATAAGCCAGATCCTTCTGAATCAGCTCCTCCGCAAACGCGTACATCTGCTCAAAATAATCCGAAGCAAACCGCGGTTCGCCCTCCCAGTCAAAACCCAGCCAGCGCACATCCGCCTCGATGGCGTCCACGTACTCCTGATCCTCTTTCACCGGATTGGTGTCGTCAAAGCGCAGATTGCATTTGCCGCCGTACTTGCGGGCGGTGCCGAAGTTCAGACAGATGGACTTGGCGTGTCCAATGTGCAGGTAGCCGTTCGGTTCCGGAGGAAAACGCGTGTGCACGGCCGGGAAACGTCCGGCCGCTAAATCCGCATCAATCTTCTCGTGGATAAAATTTACTGGGGTTTCAGCAGAGTCATTCATGGTTCAAGCGTCTGAGGTTTGCAGACATTCCAACGTGGTTTTCAAACGGACAGCAAGACTTTCAGGGTCCAGAATTTTCAAAATCTCATCCAGTTCCGGTCCGCCGGCCTGACCAGTCAGCCCCACCCGCAGCGGCAGGTTCAGTTTTCCGTCGTCCAGTTCCAGCACATCGCAGACCTCCTCCCGGGCCGCCCCCAGCGTCTGCCCCGCCTCCAGCGCCTGGGTCACACGCAGCAGCACCTCTTTCTGCCAGGCTTTGCCCAGCCCCCGTTTCAGCGCGGCCGGATCCCGCGGAAAGTCATTCCCGGCAAACCAGGCCCAGTCCAGCACATCCCCGTAGGTGCGGATCCGCGGACGCATCAGCAGCGCCACTTCCGTCCATTTGGCCGGAGAGAGCGCGGCGGACCAGGGCTGACGCGAAAGCAGATCCCGCACATCCGCCAGGTACAGATCCGTGGGCAGTTCCTGGAGGTACGCCCCGTTGAGATTGGCCAGCTTCTGCAAATCCATCTGCGCCGGACTCTGCTGCACCCGGTCCAGACTGAACGCGGCAATCATTTCATCGCGGTTCATTTTTTCTCGTCCGTCTCCGGGTGACCAGCCGAGCAGCACCAGATAGTTGAACAGCGCCTCCG
>JBMTJR010000055.1:0-10689 GCA_049438565.1 Kiritimatiellia bacterium | reverse complement strand
CCCGCACGCGGGCTCAAGAAAGCGGGAATCAATCCGCTCGGTCTCATCCTTCACCAGATCCAACATGGCCTCAACCATCCACGCAGGGGTGAACACCTCCCCATGGTCAGCAACACGCTGTTTGGATTTGACTTGCATGTCGTTCATCAAAGCCTACTCATCGCCGCATCCAGCGTGGCCTTCATTTTCTTCTTCTCGATCTCCGAATAATGCATAGGCTTGCCATGATCAGCCAATACGCTGTCAATCGCCTTTTTCCAAGTCAGTTCTTTCGCCATACCTTCCTCCAATCATTTCCTATCAGCATTTGACAGCCAAAACTGTAGATGCCCACAGGAAAACACACAGCTCCGGCTCACTCCTCCAGCTTCTTCCGGATTAGACCGCGATATTTGGAGTTTTCTCCCCTCTTAAAACTGACCTATCTTCTTTTGATTCTTTGAATCATCCCCCTGAATTCCTCCATCTTCTCTTCAGAGCAAAACGGATTTCTTTGAGCCCGAACACGCTATTCCAGAGAAACCAGGGCCAGCCGGGACACTGCCAGGTGACCGCCGCATGAAACACCGCCTCCGCCCCGCGCCTTCAGAGTATCGGAGAGGCCAGGCTGGCCGCCCGGGACATGAGCTGAAACCAGATGGATTTCTCCTGCAGGACCTGCGGGTCCATCTCTTCGGAGTTTTCAAAATCCGCCAGCAGCATCTGCTCAATCTCGCGGTTGAAATGCGGATCCAGCACCAGCGCGGTGATTTCGAAATTCAGTCGGAAGGAGCGGTTGTCAAAATTCGCGGTGCCGACACTGGCGACATGACGGTCAATCAGCAGCACTTTCTGATGCATGAAGCCCGCGGTATAACGCCAGACTTTCACATCCGCTCCGATCTTCTGCAGATACGCAAACGCGGCGTAATACACCAGCAGATGGTCGGGCTCATCCGGAATCAGAATCCGCACATCCACTCCCCGCAGCGCCGCCAGCTCCAGGGCATTCATCACCCCCTGATCCGGCACAAAATATGGACTGGCAATCCAGATCCGTTCCTCGGCGGAATTGATGGCGTGGGTGAACATGAGGGTGGCCGTCTCCCGGCGGTCCGCCGGGCCGCTGGGAATCACCAGCACCTCCTGCTCTCCGCGGAGGGCAAAACCGCTCTCCCAGTCCAGCGGCAGCACTTCGTCGGTGGCCCAGTTCCAGTCCTCCACAAAGGTCAGCTGCAGCGCAAGGGTTGCGGGACCGGAAATCTTCAGATGCGTGTCCCGCCACGCGGCGAATTCTTTTCCGCCGTCGATGTATTCATCCCCCACATTGTGTCCGCCCACCCAGCCGGTGACTCCGTCCACCACCACGATTTTGCGGTGGTTCCGGAAATTGATCTGAAAGCGGTTTTTCGGACCTTTGCGGGTGTGGAAGTTATGGGCCTCCACCCCGGCCGCACGGAGTTCCTGCAGATAAGAGGCGGGCAGGGCCTGACTTCCCACTTCATCGTACAAAAAATACACCTTCACCCCCTGCTCCGCCTTGCGGATCAGCAGTTCTTTCAGTTTCCGGCCCAGCACGTCATCCTTGACGATAAAGAACTCGACCAGCACATAAGAGACCGCCGATTCAATCCCGGCAAAGATGGAGTCGAAGGTTTGTTTGCCGTCAATCAGAAGCTCCACCTGGTTTCCATTGAGGATCGGAATCCGGGCCAGCTGCTCTGCGGCCCGGGCTCCGGGGTGCATCCGGGGGGTGTCGGCAAAGGCCTGGGGATGTTTCTGCACCAGGGTCTGAATAATCTGCTGCAGGTCCTGATCATTTTCCTGACGCGCGGTCACGTATCCGTTGAAATTGTTCCGTCCGAAAATCCAGTAGGCCGGCAGCGCCACTACAGGAAAGGTATTCAGAGAGATGATCCAGGCCACCGCCCCCTGCGGGGTCCGGGTGCCCATAAGCGCATGAAATGAGGAGATGATCCCACCAATCTGGGCCGCCAGCAGAATAAGAAACAGAAGCATGCTTTTTTTGGTTTTCGGGGAGGTCGCTTTGGAGGATTTTCTGAATTTCATGGGACTCAGCGGTACGGATCGTCGCCCCAGAGCAGCATTTCAAACCCGGCTTTGATCGCATATTCCTCTTTCCAGTTCTGATCATCCTGCCAGATCACCTCCGGCCCCACGATATAATAAAGGAAGTCTTTATAAATGGGCCCTTTATTGAACAAAGTGATACGTCCCTCCAGGGTTTTGATCTGATTGCCACTCACCCGGAATTTGATTCCCGTTCCTTTGGCCACATCACTTCCCCCGACCCGGCGTCCGTAGTCGCGCTCATCCAGCAGCAGGGGAACATATCCCAGAATGCTGGTACTGTCCCATCGGTAGCCTTTTCCATCATCCCCGAACTGGGGATGATCCTCATCCGCAGCACTTTTCCGGTCATCTTCCTGAAATTTCTGACTCCATTTCAGAGAAAATGACTGACGGAAAATCATCCGCCGGTTCCAGCGGTTCATCACCAAAGAAGTGATCCCTCCAAATCCGTCCTCACTTTCCCAGAACGGACGGATCTGCGGCACCACCGTCCATTTTTCTCCAAGTGCATACTCCGGAGACCACTGCAGATAGAAAAACGGTTCCGGCACCCATTTGGTTTTTATCCCGGCGGAAGTTTTCCAGTTGTCGAAAAATGACCGGGAGGCCCCTACCCGCAGTGCGCTTTCGGAGTCGAGCGGATCATCCCCAGGAATCGCAGTGGGATCCCGGGTGGAGATAAAGAGCTTGAGTCGGGCCTCCAGGTTGGGCAGATCCACATCCGTATCAAAATCCGCCACCGGAGCAAAGGAGGTGGTTCCCTCCGGCTTTAATTCTATTTCCGTGAACAGGCCGAGCCGGAAGCGGGAGGGAGGAGTGGGAACCCGCTCCTGATCCTCATCCAGCATACTGGTGTCCAGCCACTCCACCCCGCCATGCGAGGTGCGGTAAAGCCAGTCCCGGGTGGAGTCAATCCAGTTCGAGTTTTCGTCTCTCTCCGGAGGGGTCGCGGTCTGTTCCGCATCCGGAGCGCCGCTCTCCGGCAGCTCCGCATCCAGCTCCGATCCGGAGGCGCACAAAACAGGAAAGAGGGTCAGGCTGAACAGGACCGGGAGAAATAGAAAAGGGGTTTTCATAGGGGATTTGGATGGATTCTCTGGGCAAACTATGCAAAAAAATATGGATAAATCGAATGCAATCAACAACATAAGGCCCAAACTCTCATGAAAAAACTCCTGCTTCTCTGTCTGTTCTTTCCCCTTTTGAGTCCGGCGGGTGATTTCATTACCGGTCTGAATCTCTCCTCTCCCTTGCTGCTGAGTGGAAGTGTCGGATACCGATTCAGTTCGGAGAACAGCCCGGGGATGTCGCCGATGGTCGAGGCGGAGGCCGGCATTGGCGGCACCAAAATCCTGCTGGGGGTGGACGGGATGGACGAGGGATTCGGTTTCGCGGTCAAAGCCTCTCTGCTGAACACCTGGTTTGAACCGATCAATGTGGATGCGGATCAGCAGTATCTCGGCGTGGAACTTCAGATGGGAAATACCGGTTTCATCGCAAGTCTCGGCGGATACGCAAGAATTGAGGGAGACGACGACAGCTGGATCACCACCTTCAGCTTCGGGATCCGCTTCAAATAATTCTGCTCCCTGAGAAAAAATTCAGAGCAGCTCGGCCAGAAACTTCCCGGTGTAGGATCCGGAATTCTGTGCCACGTCCTCTGGAGTTCCTTCCGCGATCAGCTGTCCGCCTCCGTCCCCGCCTTCCGGTCCCAGATCCAGGATCCAGTCGGCGGTTTTGATCACATCCAGATTGTGTTCAATCACCAGCAGGGAGTTCCCCGCATCCCGCAGGCGGAGCAGCACCTCCAGCAGTTTGTCCACGTCCGCAAAGTGCAGACCGGTGGTTGGTTCATCCAGAATGTAGAGCGTATTTCCGGTGTCCCGCTTGCTCAGTTCCGTGGCCAGCTTCACCCGCTGGGCCTCTCCGCCGGAAAGGGTGGTGGCGGGCTGTCCGACCTGCAGATATCCCAGTCCCACGTCCACCAGGGTCTGAAGTTTCCGCTGTAATCCCGGTACTTTCCCGAAAAATTCAAGTGCGTCCTCCACGGTCATCTCCAGCACCTCGGAAATGTTTTTGCCCCGGTAACGCACTTCGAGGGTTTCCCGGTTGTAGCGCCGGCCCCCGCAGACTTCACAGGTCACAAACACATCGGGAAGAAAATGCATTTCGATCCGGCGCAGTCCGTCTCCTTTGCAACTTTCGCAGCGTCCGCCCTTCACGTTGAAACTGAAACGGCCCGGACCATAGCCCCGCACCTGACTTGCAGGCAACTTGGTGAACAAATCCCGGATCTGTCCGAAAGCGCCGGTGTAGGTGGCCGGATTGGACCGGGGGGTCCGTCCAATCGGACTCTGGTCGATCACGATCACTTTGTCCACATGCTGCAGTCCGGTCACCGACTTGTGTTTTCCGGGAAGATCCTTGGAATCATGGAATTTCTGAAACAGCACCCGCTTGAGAATGTTGTCGACCAGCGTGGACTTTCCACTCCCGCTGACCCCCGTCACACAGGTGAAGACTCCCAGGGGGATTCGCACGGTGATATTCTGCAGATTATTCTCCGCGGCGCCTTTGATGACAATGGCTTTGCTTTTCACCGGTTTTTTCCGCTCACCCGGGGCTTCGATTTTTTTCACGCCTTTCAGATACTGTGCGGTCAGCGTATTCGACTTCAGCAGCGCCTGCGGGGTTCCCTCAAACACCACCTCTCCGCCGTGACTCCCCGCCAAAGGCCCCATATCCACCACATAATCGGCATCCCGGATGGTCTGTTCATCGTGTTCCACCACCAGCACGGTGTTTCCGCTGTCCCGCAGGCCCTTCATGGTTTCAATCAGCTTCAGGTTGTCGCGCTGATGCAGACCGATACTGGGCTCGTCCAGTACATACAGCACCCCCATCAGTCCGGATCCCACCTGGGTCGCCAGCCGAATCCGCTGCGCCTCCCCTCCCGACAGGCTTCCGCTCTCCCGGTCCAGGGTGAGATAGTCCAGCCCCACATCATTCAAAAAACGCAGCCGGTGGTGAATCTCTTTGAACACCTCTGCGACCACTTTTTGTTCATACTCACTGAGGGTCAGGTTTTCAAAAAATGCCAAAGCATCCCGCACCGACATCCGGCAGACTTCATGAATGTTTTTTCCATGCACCGTGCAGGCCAGACTCAGCGGTTTCAGGCGGGCGCCCCCGCAGTCCCGGCAGCGCATCCGGCTCATATAATGACGCAGCCGCTGGCGGGTGTAATCGCTGTCAGTTTCCCGCAGCCGCCGCTCCAGATTGGGGATCACCCCTTCAAAAGGTTTTTCATATTTGAGCTGTTTTCCGCCCCGGTACAGTTTCATCGCCACCACGTCCTCTCCAGATCCGTGCATCAGCACTTTACGAAAGCCCGCCGGGAGCTTTTTGTAGGGAGTGTCCATCGAGACCCCGTAAGCGGCGGCCAGTCCTTTGAGCAGTTTTTTGTACCACATGACCATGCGGCGGCCTCCCCGTTTCCAGGCATCCACCGCGCCCTCCTCCAGACTGAGATCCGGCTGCGGCACCAGCAGATCCTCATCAAAAACCTCCATATTCCCAATCCCCGCACAGGTACCGCAGGCCCCATAGGGGCTGTTGAAGGAGAAATGCCGGTTTTCGAGTCTGTCGTAGCTTTTTCCGCAGGGCAGACAGGCAAACTCCTCGCTGAAGAGCTCATCCTTCCAGCCGCCTTTTCCGTCCTCCACCATGGCCAGCATCCGCCCGCGGCCGAGGCGGAGCGACAGCTCCACAGAGTCGGCCAGACGGGAACGCACGCCTTCGCCGATCACCAGCCGGTCCACCACGGCTTCGATGCTGTGTTTAATTTTTTTGTTGAGCGCCGGAACTTCGTCCAGCTCCACAATCTCCCCGTCCACCCGGGCCCGGACAAAGCCCTGATTCCGGATATCGTTGAACACCTCCAGATGCTCCCCTTTGCGTCCGTCGATGTAGGGTGCCAGAATCATCACTTTGCATTTTTCCGGGAGGTCGCAGAGCTGATTGATAATGTCCTCCGCCGTCTGACGGGTCAGCGCTTTGCCGCAGGACGGACAGTGCGCGATGCCGATACTCGCATACCAGAGACGAAGATAGTCATAAATTTCCGTAGTGGTGGCCACGATCGAACGCGGATTGGATCCGGCGGTGCGCTGTTCAATGGAAATCGCGGGAGAAAGGCCATCGATGTGGTCCACATTCGGTTTCTGCATCTGATCCAGAAACTGACGCGCATAGGCGGAGAGACTCTCCACATATTTCCGCTGTCCCTCGGCGAAAATGGTATCAAAGGCCAGCGAGGATTTCCCGGAACCACTGAGTCCGGTAATCACGGTCAGCGATTCGCGGGGAATCGTGACATTCACGTTTTTCAGGTTGTGCTCTTTGGCACCCTGAACGATCAGGTGGGTTTGGGCCATATCAGGGTTTCCACAAATACTGGAAGCCGGAATGCGGTTGAAGCGGCTCCAGGATTTCCGGACTTTTCACACTGAACACCGAACCCCATCCGCTGCTCCCGTATTCCACGCCGTAGAACGCGGCCTCCTCCACGCCCAGCAGATCCAGCACCCGCTGCCGGGTGTGATCCATATAGCCGGTTTCGTCCACCAAACCAAAGGTCAGCGCGGCGGGCTGGGCGAAGATCCGGCCGTCCAGCAGACGGTTTTCATCTGCGAATGCGGCATCAAAGGGACGGTGCTCCAGCACCAGATTTCGGAACCGGTCGTACATCTGATCCACCACCTGCTGCAGAATTTCCATGTGTTCAGGATTCACCGGAGCCAGGGAATTCAGCAGGGCTTTGTTGCTGCTGGAGGTAAGGGTGACATCCTGAATTCCCACTTTCTGACCCAGCTGATTCATATTCACGGCCGAGATCATGACCCCCACAGAGCCCACCACCGAAGTCGGTTGCGCCACCAGCAGATCCCCGGCCAGGGCGACATAATAGCCGCCGGACGCGGCCATGTCCCGGATATGCACCACAATTTTGCGGTCCGGATCGGCCGCTTTGAAATCCATGAGCGCATTGTAAATTTCATCACTCTCCGTCACCCCTCCTCCCGGAGAGTCGATCTCGAGCAGAATCGCCTGGATGGCGGGATCCACGGTCACCGCCCGGATTTCGTTCAGAATCTTGGTGACCGGGTCCACCACCTCCCCGAACAGGGTGGAGGCGGCTTCCCGCACAATCACGCCCTCCAGCGTGATCACCGCAACCTGGGTTTCGGCATCCGCATTTCCCCAGAGCAGGAAATGATCGACCATGGGAAATTCATCGGCCCCGATGCTGGACCATTGGTCCCCAAAATTCGTGCAGGTGACCAGATTTCCCGCCAGACTGATGATCAGCAGGGTCCAGAGAATCCAGTGCGGTTTTCTGCGCCGACGGGGAAGCGGGGGAGGAGGAAGCGGGGCCGCAGGTTCAGCGGTCGTGAAGGAGGGGGGATCCATGTTCATAGAAGGAATGGTAGGTTAAAATCGAAAAAAAGAAAGCGGACGAATGAGAGGGCCGATCAGTTGTTCTGCCATTGCCCCTCTTCTTTTTCAAACAATTCATCCGCCGCAAGGGGTCCCCAGGAGGCCGGAGAGTAGAAATGCAGCGGGATGCGGGCGTTGCGCTCCTGCCAGGCCTGCAGAATCGGATCCATAATCCGCCAGGCCGCCTCCACTTCATCGGAGCGCATAAACAGGGTGGCATCCCCGCGCATCACATCCATCAGCAGACGCTCATAGGCCTCGGGCAGCGTTCCCTGATAGTTTTCAGAATAGTTGAAATCCAGCTCCGAATCCTCCACCACCATGTGCATCGAGGGACGTTTGGTGGCAAAATGCAGCGAAATGCCCTCATCCGGCTGAATGCGGAAGGTGAGCAAATTGGGCCGGGCTTCGGTGAGATCGCACATGTCGTTTTCACATTCCACGGTGCGGAACAGCTCCATGGGGGGCTTTTTAAACTGCACGGTGATACTGGTCTGCTTGCGGGCCATGCGCTTTCCGGTGCGCAGATACATCGGCACGCCTGACCAGCGCCAGTTGTCGATGAAAAACTTCGCCGCCACAAAGGTCTCGGTGTGCGAATCCCCCGGCACCCGGTCCTCGTCCACATATGCGGCAATTTTTTTATCCCCGATGCTGCCGGAGACATACTGCGCCCGGACCACGTTTTTCCGGACGTCATCCAGTTTGGGAATCCGGATACTCTGCAGCACCTTGACTTTTTCATTTCGGACCGCGTCGGAGGAAAATCCGCTGGGAGGCTCCATGGTGACCAGACAGAGTAGCTGCGACAAGTGGTTCTGCATCATGTCCCGCAGCGACCCTGCGGTATCAAAATACGCGCCCCGGCCGGATTCCATGCCCACGGTTTCACTGGCTGTCACCTGAATGTGGTCGACGTAACTGCTGTTGAACACCGGTTCAAAGATGGTATTGGCAAAACGGAAGGACAGAATATTCTGCACGGTTTCTTTGCCGAGATAATGGTCGATGCGGTACACCTGCGATTCATCCAGCAGGCTCAGGACATGGCGGTTAAGCTCCAGCGCGCTTTTCAAATCCCGGCCGAATGGCTTTTCAATCACCACCCGGCTCCAGTGATCCTGGCTGGGATGGTAGGTCAGCCCCGATTCTTTCAGCAGGGTAGTCACCGGTCCGAAAAAATTGGGTGCGACACTCAGATAAAATACCCGGTTAGCAGGATACCGTTCGGCATCGTCCAGCTGACGGCAAAGCCGGGAGAAGGATTCCGGATCATCCAGCTCCCCTTTGAAATAATCAATGTGCTCCACGAAAGCCTTCACTTCCTTTTCACTTCCTTTCACCCGCTGAAACCGTGAAACCTCCTCCGCCATCTCCTCCCGGAAGCTTTCATCGCTGTAATCACGCCGTCCAAATGCCACAATCCGGATTTTCTCCGGCAACCGTTTTTCAAAGTGCATGGCAAAAAGGGCCGGAAGGAGTTTGCGGCGGGTCAGGTCTCCGGTGCCGCCAAAGATCACCACAGTCTGGGAATCTTCAATCTGTACATCGGGAATCCTCTGACCGGCAGGCGCGTCTGAGGTATGCTGAATATTAATCACGGGACTCATAGGCTGGATCTTCTATGAGGAGCGGATAAAGTCAAGTCAGGGGTTGGAAGTCAATGGATCGGCGGTCATTCACTCTTGCTTCACAGGAACCGCATGACAAATGACCCCATGACTCCATGCCCCTTGCTCCCTGCGCCATGCCCCATCCCCATCCCCCCTCCATCAGGTCCCATTGCAAAGAGGGATTCCGACGCAACCGCCTGCCTGCCCTGATTTTACAGGCGCTGGCGGCTTTGGTTCTGCTCCTCTATTTTCTTTCGCCGGGTCTGCGGCCAGTTTTTGATGCCGTCGCCATATGGAAACGCCGGTATGGAATCGGCTTTTCCATCTTTTCCACGGTTCTCTTTGGCGGGATCATTCCCTGGGCGGTGATGTGGCATCGGGGTCGCATCCCCCAGGGAGAGCGGTTGAAACAGTTTCTGTTTTATGCCGGATTCTGGGCGCTGCAGGGAATGATGGTCGACCGTCTTTATACGCAACAGAATGAATGGTTCGGCCCGGAAAACGATTTCCCCACTCTCCTGCGCAAAGTGCTGGTGGATCAGCTCCCCTATAATCTGATCTGGGCAACGCCGAACAGTCTGCTGCTCTATGGATGGAAAAATGCCGGATTCTCCTGGTCCCGCTTCCGGATAATGCATCCCACCCCTGTCCTGTTCCGCAAATACCTCACCATCCAGATCTCCGCCTGGATCACCTGGGTGCCGTCGGTTTCGATGATTTACAGCCTGCCCGTCGATCTGCAGATTCCGCTCTTCAATCTGGTGCTCTGTTTTTATTCACTGGTGCTGGCCTTCGTAAGCCGTCCCGATGCGGCGGCTTAGCCCGACTGCCGGGAGCATCCAGCCTACGGCAGGCAAATCCTGAATTCGTTTTTACAACCGCGGAAAACGCGAACGGCGCGCCTGCCCGAGCTGTCGCTCGCGACGGCCAGGGGACCCATACAGGATATTTGAGGGTATTTCTATTTGAGTTTCGCTTGAGCCATCCCCTTTGAAATTTCAAACTGCAATGTCCGCGTTCTCCGCGCCGTCAGCGGTTGTTTACCCATTCTATATGTACGATTGAACCGATTGTGGGATGCGCCCGCGTAGCTGCTCCGGGAATGATTCCCCTTTACAGAAAGGGATTGTGGCGCATACTGGAGCTTATGGAAATTGAACCGGAAAGAATGGATCCGCGGGACCGCCCGGGCTCACCGCCATTTCGCAGACCCGCAAAATGGAAGCTCTACCTCTGGGGAGCTCTCGCGCTGCTGGTCGGGGGCGCCCTGCTGTTCTTTATGTTCTGGGTGGCCCTTTTTCTGGTGGGACTGGGATTGCTGTCCTATGCGGTCCATACCGTGCTGCGCTGGTTCCGAGGAGAAAAACCCGGCCCGGACCGCTCCGGGAAAGCCTGAAAGACGCCGGAGAGAGCTTAGCCGAAGATCTTTTTGCCGAGCCCTCCCGGACCCGCTCTTCATTGGAGACTCTTCCCCCCAGCCCCGAACATATGTTGTGGTTCGAGT
>JBMTJR010000054.1:0-10852 GCA_049438565.1 Kiritimatiellia bacterium | reverse complement strand
GGGCATCGACATCAAGGCCGTTGCATAGGCATCCGCAGTCATACAGTCTCCGGCCAGCACCGAAACCGAGGCCAGGGTATGGGTGGCCGGCGCGCCGGTGCGCGGATCCAGAATATGATGCCGCAGTCCGCCTCCACTGACTGAATAGTTGCGGTAATCGCCTGAAGTGGCCAGGGCCGCGTCGTTCAGCTCCAGGATCTTCAGCGCGGATTCCGCCGCAGCGGGACGCGGAACCTGGATTCCGATTCTCCAGGGGATCTCCCGCGCGTTTACCCCCGTGCAACGCAGCTCTCCGCCAATCTCCACATAAATATTCTCATATCCCTCGGCCCGAAGCAAGGCGGCCACCCGGTCCACCCCGTACCCTTTGGCGATGGCGGAAAGATTGATCTCCAGTCCCTCCAGATTTTTCCGCAGCTCCTCCCCCCGCAGCTCCACCTGGTCAAACCCCATCTCCATCTTCGCCGCCTCAATCTGCTCCGGCGTCGGAAAAGCCTCCCCCACCTCTTTCGCGCCAAAGCCCCATAAATCAATCAGCGGTCCCAGACTGGGATCAAAAGCCCCTCCGCTGAGCTCCCGGATCTCCGCACTGCGCAGAATCACCTCGCGGAAGCGCTCACCCACCGGCATCCAGACCCCGGCCGGCAGACGGTTAAAGCGGGAGATTTCGCTGTCCGGCATGTAAGTGGACATCGCCTCGTTTACCGCCAGCAGTTCCGCATCGATTTTCTCCTGCAGTGCCGTCACTGCGGACGCATCCAGAAGAGGCCCCGCAATCTGCACCTGATAGGTGGTGCCCATGGTGTTTCCCTCCATGGAAACCAGAGGCAGCTCTTTCCGCACCGGATAAAAAAGAAGCAGACCCACTCCCAGCGCAGCCAGAAGGACGAGCAGGCTCAGAAAAAACTTATTTTTGTTCATAGTTCCCCTCCTAAGGGGCGCAGACCCTTTCGCAAAGTTCTTTTCATTGGCGAATCCAGAAAAAGATGTTAACTCCACAATATGAACGTAGCCCCCGACCTCCAATCCTGTCTGCTTTGTGACGACGTGCGCCGGGAGCAAAACGGCAAATTCATTCTGATCGGGCTTTTTGATGCGCTGGGGGTTCCCAATTTTCCGTTGAAATATCCCCGCATCTGCATGGTCACCCGCTGGTGCAGCGGCCAGGGGGAATTCACCCAGTCCAGCCGGATTCTGAGACCCGACCGGCAGACCCCGCTGGTGCAGGGCAAGGAAATCCCGGTGCGGCTGAAAGACGAACTGCACACCGCCACCAACGTGGAGTTTTTCATGAATGTGGAGTTTGACGTCCCGGGAGTTTACTGGGTGGAAGTCCTGCTCGACGGCCATCTCAAGCTGACCTATCCCCTGCGGCTGGGTCAGATCCAACTGCCTGAACCGCCTCCGGCCCCATGAAGACCCGCAGCCTGCCGCTGCTGATTTTTCCGATACTCGGAATGGTACTGGCCGTCCTTTTCCGAAGTCCGGAACTGGACTGGAAAACGCTTCAGCCTTTCATTCCGGCCTATCCGGAGAAAAAAACTCTGAGTCTGCCGGACGGACAGGCCCTCCGCTTCATCCGGATTCCCGGGGAGTCCTCTTGGCTGAGCGTGACGGAAGTTCCCCGTTCCATTCTGCAAAGGTATCCCGGCGAAACCGCCAGTCATCATGGAGCCCGGGCCTTTGCGGTCTGGCTCTCCGAACAGACCGGCCAGTCCCTGCGTCTGCCCAATGCGGACGAATGGCGGCAGGCCGCCCGCGCCGGTTTTGCCAATGCCGAGTTTGTCTGGGGTTACGGACCGCCTTTGCCTCCACCCGGCCTTAATTTTGCCCTCGAACATCCGCCCCGGAGACCCGGGCCCGCCTTTGGCTGGGGTTTCCGGGACATGGCCGGCGGGCTTTGGGAATGGACGCAGGAGGGACTGCTCCTCGGCTCCGCCTGGTCGGAGCAAAATCCGGAAACCCTCTACATCGACCACCCCTGGCAACCTCCACCCGGATACGCCGGAGCCGACACCGGCATCCGGCTGCTCTGGGAAATCTCTACGGTTCCAGATCCACACTGACCCGGTAGAAACGGTTGTCGACCGTTCCCGGGTGGGGTGTGGTGACCGAACCGTCGTCCTCCCACTGAAGCAGATTGCCGGTTCCGGTGACACTCTCCGCGACTTTCCAGTCCGGCGCCGTGAGTGACGCATCATTGTACCAGATGGTGTAAACCCGCCCGGCCACGGTCTCCAGATCAAAGGCGGGTCCCACCGGATCAGCCAGACTGCTGGGCAGAACCCCGAATCCGGCCGCAGGGTTGGTGGGATCAAAACCGGCAATGAATGCCTCCCGGTTGTTGTTGCGTCCGTTGGCCGCAGCCGACAGCGGATCCGCACCCGTGTCGGATCCGAAATAGGCAAACTCCCACCAGGCGGGCAGTCCGTCGGCATCCCGGTCGGTCGACCCTGTCTCCAGACTGAGCATGATCGTGAACTGGGCTTGCCCGGTCTGATTCTCCACTTCCATCTGACGGGTAAAGGCCTGGTTGCGCATATTCAGCGTATCAAATTCAAGCACCCCGGGCTGATCATCCACTGCCGTCAGATTCAGGGCCGCCTGCGTCACACTCAATGCCGCCGTCACCGGTTCCTCCCGGCTGTTGATGACCGCGTATCGGTTGTTGGCCATATCCAGCACCTCCGTAAGATCCGCCTGTCCGCGGGTAAGCATGGAGTTCACATCCGGTGAAAGTCCCATGCGGACGTACAGTTTATTTACATCGCCGCTGAGGCTGTAATCCGCCTGCAGACGGGTGCTGCCATCCGCCAGGGAGATTGTTTTCTGAATGTGTCCGCCCGGAGAGGTAAAGGTCCATCCATCCGCTCCGGCCGTCGTCACCGTGTAAAGCCCGTTGACATAGGCAACACTCTGCCCTCCCGGACCATCGGCGAACCAGTCTTTAAATCCCGAGGTGCGGTGGGCATCGACCGACCCGTTCACCACATTGGCCGCGCCCTCCTCCTCGGTTTCCCGTCCGGCATATCCGGGCTGCGCCCCGATCATCTGAAACACTTTTCCGTTCTCCGGATTTCGGGCAAAGGCCGCGACCAGACGACCGCCCAGCGCCTCAAACACCGCAAACACCTGATCATTTCCGAGCAGATATTCGTTTTCCCCGTCCAGATCCACATCCTCTGCGGAGGCCACGGTGACTGAAGTGGCGCTCGCCGCCCAGGTCTCGGCCCGGGCATAGAGCGCCGCCTTGCGCACCTGGGACTGGGCCCGTTTGGCGAAATCGGAAAGCGTCTGATTATCCACATCCGGGAAAATGTATTCGCCGGTACTGAATTTACTGAGGTTGGTGTTGCTCTGATTGTGGAATGCCGTGACAAACATCCCGGCATGCAGGGCGGCGCGGCCCAGCCGGCCGAGACCAGTGGCGCCGCTCATGGCGTCGACCGCAGTCCAGGCACTGTCAGAAACGCCCTCCACTCCGATCTCCCCAAAGGCGGCGGGCAGGGAGACACCACTGCGGATCTCAAATACTTTTCCGCGCAGCCCCTCCTCCCGTCCGGACTGACCATTGTACCAGTTCCCGTAATCCTCCTGGGTGGCGTGATCAATAAAATCTTTGGAGGTCAGCTGCAGATTCTGTCCGACGCCCCGGGCCACCGTGCCCCAGGAATCCCCCTGACTGTCCGGAGGCTGGGAAAGGTCCACTTCGCCCGCCGCGACCTCCTCCAGTGAGACCAACTCAACCCAGGGGCGGTTGACCAGCCAGCGGAGATTCAGGTCATAGGCATCCGCCTGAGCCTTGTTGCCGAAATCCTCCATATCACTCACCAGAATCAGCACCTGATCCTGCGTGCCGCTCCGGGCCCGGCGACTTAGCAGATCCCGCAGGGCGAAATTGAGTCCATTGTCGTGATTCTCAAACCGGAAACCACTGGCAAAATCGTTCAGCACAAACAGTTTCAGACCGTTGACCTCATTCAGCCGGTATCCTGCCTCGCCCAGGGCCTCGTTGCGTCCGAACCACTTGAAAATGTGACGCATCTGATCCGCCACACTGTGGGTGAACCCCATAGCGGCGATTTCGCTGAGCGTCTCGCCGTCCAGAACCCGTTCCGGAGCCCAAAGCACGGTGCTGGAAGGAGGATTTCCGTAGATATCAGAGAGGATTTCCGAAGCCAGCTGTATATTGTCCACCGTGTAGGCCGGCGGGGTGAAAGGAAGAATATGATCGGAGAAAGTGGTTCCAAGCAGATGCACAATCCCGGCGGATACCAGATCTCCAATCCGCGCATTCAGACCCGGCCCGTCCCGCCAGGGTTTGTTCAGCGCCGGGTCGGCTTTGGCCCATTGAATCGCGGTGGCCAGGGTGGCGGTGATATGAAGGTTCAACGCCGCTTCGAAAGCGCCGTGTGATTCGATAAGCCGGTAATATCCGGCGCCGGCATCGTTGTTGACCAGATCGTGAATTTCCGATCCGGGGCGGATCGGCTGATTTCCATGCGCCACCAGCGCCACCTTGGCCCGCTTTCCGCGGTCATTGGCCGCACTGCGTCCGAAGTATCCGTAGAGCACCGACCCTGCCCCGCCAATGTTGCCCTGATCCCGCCAGTAGTCGGAGGCAATGTAATCATCGTAAATGCTGTCGCGGATGTCGGAGCGTCCGCCAATGTCTCCGCCGCCCACCGGGGAATTGGAGGTGCCGTCTTTGGTGGTGAAGACCTGGAAATTGAGGGTCTCCGGATTCCCGTTCCAGCCCGCATCCAGCAGGGCCTGGCGGCTGATCGAGAATTCGGCCGCATCGAGTTCGGAATTGAAATAGGCCAGTTTGAATCCGTCTGCCGCATTCTGATCCCGCCGCACCACACCTTTGCCAAACAGATTTTCCGCAATCGTGGTGGTGTTCTGTGCGGAGTCGGTGTCCACATAGACCGCTCCATTGTTGCTTTGATACACCGCCACCACCGCCTCCCATTTCATTTCCGTGCGGGTGTCCACATCATCGGGCAGAGCAGATTCCCCGACCGCCGGATTTCCGGTATCAATCACCACGTAAATATCCAGCCGGCCCTCCTCGGCCAGGGCGGTGAGGTCATGAAAATCGACGCGGAAATACAGCGAACCATCCGCGCCGCCGTCGCGGAAATAGAAGGCCACGATATCCCGCGAGAGATCCGCGCCGTCATATCCCTTGTACACATCCCCTCCCTGATTGTTGGTTCCATTGCCGTCGTATTCGTCCAGCACCAGCAGATCCTCGATCGTCCAGTCGGTGAACTCGTTGTAGTGAGTGACCCCGCCGTAGATTTGCTCCTCTCCGGGACCAATCACAATCGAACTTGCGGGCGGAGGCGGCAGCGTGTCGTCTTCAAAAGGCCGGGTGCGGTTGATGAGTTCCTGAAGATTGGTGAACCCGTCGTTGTCCGGATCCCCGGTCGGCCCCATATCCGGATTGCCGTCATCCGCCAGCGCGGTGCGATAGGAATCGGTTCCGTTGTCGAGAGGGTCCAGACCGTTGTTCACTTCCCATCCATCGGGGAGTCCGTCTCCGTCGGTGTCAGAGTTTAAAGGATCAGTTTCGGTCCAGATTTCTCCGGGATCGTAGATCCGGTTGAAATTAAGATCCCCTTCGATCCGGCCATCATAGTTTTTGTCCTCTCCGAATCCGTCCGTGAGATCATCCCCGTCGGTATCCGGATTGTTGGGATCGGTTTCGAGCCAGGTTTCGGAGGGCTGCCGCACCCCGTCGGGCCAGTTACGGCCCAGCGTTGGATCAGTGGTCGGATCGATACTCTCGCCGTCTCCGTCCAGCCATCCATTGCGGTTGGCGTCCTCCACCCCGTCCGGAAGTCCGTCACTGTCGCTGTCGGGATTGGTGGGGTCGGTCACGGAACCGACAAGCTGACGGGCCCGGTCGCCTCCCTCGGAGGCGGAATTCACATCCGGCACTTTCCCCAAATTGTCCAGCGTATTGTAAAAAGGCGGGTCCAGATCGCCGATAAAGTTGGGAAACGTATCGCTGTCGGTATCGGCCGCCGGGTCGGTGGGCGGATTGGTGGCATTTCTCCAGCCCACTTCGAGTCCGTCCGGCAGACCGTCCCCGTCGGTGTCGGGCGAGAACGGATTGGTTTTCCCGAAGGCATAGTAAAGATGAACCTCACCGTTGGTCCATTGTTCCGGATTGGGTTTGGCCGGGGGCGAAATCCCATCCGGACTCTGATTGGGCAGCACCTGGGCGGTGTTTTCATCCACGTCCCAGAGCCCGTCGTCATCATCATCGTCGTCCGCGGCATCCGATTCCACCACCTGCCGGAAAACCACGGTGGTGTTGCGGGAAGCCTCTGCTGTGCCTCCGGGCGCAGTCACCGTGGCGGTGAAGCGGTAACGTCCCTCCTCCACAATCTGCCAGGGGAAAGTCCAGAGTTTGCTGTTGCCCTCCTCCACCATGTCAGGCGTGGAAACCGTGCTTCCTTTGGCATCCACAAAGCTGAGGGTCACCCCGGTGGCATCCAGATTGGTGGCCACCTGAATGGGAAATTCCCGTTGGGCCGCAGTGGGCGCGGGAAGATCCGGCAGCACAATTTCAAAAGGACGTCCATCCGATCCGAGCTCGGGAGGATTGACAATCAGTACCCGCGGGGTGCTCACCGGTAGGGCTTTGATCAGACGGGTGGCCTCAAAATCCGACTGACCCTGTGGACGGTCATGCAGCACCGTGATTTTGTGAGTATAGTCCGGCTGATCGTTGTAAAGATTGGGCAGATCATAAGCAAGCGCATGGTAATCCGCGGTGGCATTGTACTCAATCTGATAGTCCTCCCGGGCCTGAACAATCCCTTCATCTCCCGCCTCATTGGACCCGATCCGGATCAGGAAGCGGTCAATAAGCTGCTGTTCAGTCAGTCCGTCCGCCAGCACTTTGCTGAAGTAGACTTTCATCACATAATCGTCCCCCACAATTTCCCCGTCGGAAGGCGGGAAGGCCACAAACATTCTTTCGCTGGGACCGTTCACATTTACCGTGCGGGTGAGGGTGGTGAAGTGGGCCGCCTCGTCCGTCTGATCAAAACTTCCGTAGTCTCCGGAGGAAAGTTCCCGCAGCCGGACTTTGATCTGGGCGGTGCCGTCGCCCACCGAGGATTCGGGAATATTTTCAAACGTAAAACGCCATTCTTTGGTGAAGGAGGGGTCGGACGGATCAATGGCAAGGCTGGGAGTCACTTCGGTGGCTTTCACCCAGGAGGAGGCCAGCGGGCTGTCCCAGATACTGTTGCCGTTTAAATCCTCAAACACCTCTCCGACATCCCAGGTGCCGTTGCGGTTGCTGTCGGTGAAAGGTTCAAATCCCACACCGTTTCCGTTGCGGGCCCCGGTATTGACATCGTCATTCTGGGGATCTGCATCGGTGATCGCGTACCAGACTTCGGTGACGGTGCTGTCCGTGCGCACCACCACACCGTAATTGCTGCCGCCAACGGTATCTCCGTCATTTTCCGGGAACCGGATTTCCCCCTGGGGCCGCTGCGCATCATAATAGAAGGTTTGTTTGAAGGTGTTGTAGATCGAGGCTTTCCCGGCCCGGCTGAGAAAGGCCCGGGCTTTTAGAATATGAAAGCCCTCCTCCAGGCCGGTGGTTTTGAGAAAATTTCCCTCCGGAAACTGTGCATAATCGAAGTGGGGAAAATAACTGACCGCATCGGCATCAAAATTGTTGATTTCAAACTGGGTCAGCATCTGCTGTTTCCGGGTTACCGCGTCCGGCGATCCGGGAAACCAGCTTGGGGCCGCCTCTTTATGAATTCCGATTTTATAGCGGCTAGTTCCAGGCACAAAATCGACGGGCATATCTCCCGTGGCCCACCAATTGTATCCGGTTCCGCTTTGTGCCGCTTGATAATTCATCTCCACCACCTTGGTGTCTCCCTGCCCCTCTCCGCCCGCCCCTTCCGGGAAATAGGAATTATCGGTGGTATAATAGACATACATCTTGTATCCGGCCCCCACCTCATTGGTTTTAGCCCAGAGCTTGGTGCCGTCCCATTGCGCAAAACTCTCCCCGTCCACCAGCGCGGCGGGATCGTGATAAAGATACTCAGCGGTGTCGCCGTCCAGAAAGGTCGAACCTGCCCCTGTGTTCAAAACCCCGGCGGTCGTGTAGGTCTCTGCGCCGGCAGAACCCGTCTGCATCCGGAGCGCGGTGTCCTGTGCAGCAAACAGCTCGGGATGGATGCGGCGCACAAAGGTGGGCTGTTCATACCCCAGGAAAGTGTCGGTGGCAAAACCGGGAGGGTTGTCCCGCTGACCCGGATCTCCAGTCAGAGGCGTTCCGTTCAAATCAATCCCGCCGTTGAGCCGGAAGAGGACGTTCTCCGCCGATCCATCGACCCGGGCCACAATCCGGAGATTGGAACCGTCGGTAATCCGGGGCAGGGTTGCGGTGTAGGCGAAATCCCCACTGTCCGGATTGGAGATCAGCGGACGCGATTCGGCCGGAAGGGTATCCCCATGGAAATCCGCATCACCGTTGGGTCCATCCCGGCGCAGCACCTCCACCGTTCCCACTTCCTCGCCGTTCTGGTAAAATGTAACCGGCCGGCCGCCCGCGTTGGCCCACAGCGCGGAGGGATCCGGATTTTTCCAGGAGAAGGCGAAGTAGCCACCGGCGGGAATCACGGTGCTTCCATTCTCGATCTCCCAGGCGTACTTGTAAAATCCTCCTCCATACGTGGAGTAATTGTAGAGGTAATCTCCTGACAGGAAACTGCTGTCAAAGCTGCGCCCCTGCCCCGCACTGTAATTGTCATTGAGCATGAACAGCAGGGTCACACCATCCGGATCGCTCATGCCCCCGTTTTCCCGTTTGTCGATCCGCTCGTAGATCACCACATCCGCATCCGACCACTTGCCCAGCTGATACCCGCGGGCAAACTGTTCGTGAATGTAGAGCAGGTTGGGCACCCGGGGATCGTCCCATTGGCCGAGGAAGGAGGTGTTGGAGTGACGGGGAAAGGCGCCGCCGGATTCGCCGAGGGTTTCCGCCTGGTAATTTCCATCTGTATAGAGCAGCCCCAGCCCCGCCCGGGTGAAGTACATGGCGTGCTGCAGTTCGCGCCGGGCGGCGTAATCGCTGTCATGACTTTGCGCGTGCATCACCGTGGTTTCCGGGGAAAATCCTCCTGCCCCCGGCTGATCAAATCCGTTTAGACCGTTAAAAGGACTTCCCAAACGGCTGTTGAATTCGGTACGCAGCGGATTGTCCACCAGCCGCATTCCCGCATCGATGTAGGGTCCGTAGCCGGGCGGCTCTCCCAGATGTTCGCCGAACAGCATGGCGTCATCCCGGGATTTCTCGGTGTCAAACAGGGTGTCCCGGTGATTGGCATCGCTGAATCCGCGGGTGAGATTGAACTGACGCTGCACCTGTCCGGTGTACCCGTAGTCGCTGCTGTCTTTGTCATCACCGTAGGTCGCGCCGAAAAAATCCGCCCGGACATGTTTTACCGCATCCAGACGCAGTCCGTCCGCTTTGGTGCGGTCCATCAGCCAGCGGGCGGCCCGGTGAAGGTAATCCTCGACATATTCTTCATAGACCCCGGCGTTGTCCTGAAGATATTGCTGGGCCCGGGCTTTGATCTCCGCGGCGGATGGTGTGGGATTTCCGGCATCGATGAGCAGCTGCTCGGCCAGCGGAAGCAGTCCTCCAAATCCAATGTAATTCCCGTCTTTGTCGTATGCGTAATGCTCCGGACGCTCCAAATCGCGAATGAATTTGATTTTCGGACCGGTGGACCCCTCCGAGGGTCCAAAATTTCCGTTGATCGTTCCCGGCTCCTGCGCGATATCAATCAGGTCCGCCAGACCGAGATGCTGAACCTGCCAGGCACTGTTCCAGTCGCGGGTATTGTCCCACTTGCGGTAAAAACCCTCCTGCGTGGTGCGCAGATGAAAATCCTCAGGAACCATGCCCGGATAGAGGTCAATCGGAGTCGTCTCATTAAATCCGGGAATATCAAAAGCCCGGTGGTTCATGATGTTGTCAAAATACACCCGGATCCCGAAGCGGTGGGCGGTCCGCACCAGCTCCAGCAGCTCCGCCTCCGTGCCATAGCGGGTGCGCACAGTGTTCCGCTGATCTTTGCTTCCAAGATCAAAGGGATCCCAGAGATCATAGCCCACCGACAGTCCTCCGCTGCCCTTGGTGGGCGGCGGGAGCCAGAGGGAGGTGTATCCGGCCTCCGCCAGTTCCGGCATTTTCCGGGTGATCTCCGCCCAGCTGGTATTAAAATACTGCAGCATGGTCTCCGCCGGCAGGCGGATCACCAGAAAACAAAGGAGGATTAAGAAATAAAAGACCTTGCGGGACATAGGAGGGACGTCTCCAAAAATTCAAACGTTTGAATAAACGTACAGCGATTGCCGGTTTTTGTAAAAGGAAAAAACAACGCTTTCAGGTTTATCCTTTGCCCCGATCCCGGAGAAATCAGGCGTCTGCCGCAGCCGTCGGACCCTGATACCAATCCGCAGTCAGCCGCGGATTGTGCGGAGAAAGAGGCTGCCCCGGAACGAAATAGTTCAGGTCGGTCACACTCGGAAGCACAGGATCCGGCGTGCCGGTTTCCGGGCGGAGAAACAGATAATGCCGCAGGGAACCGGGTTGCACTCCTCTCCGCAGGCCGGCAAAATCCACGCATCCGCCTGATTCGGCGGAAATCCGGACCGGGACCTGCTGTTTTTTCCAGGCCTTGAGATTGCGTACATCCCCGGTGCGGTAGGGATAGTACCAGCGCATGCTGTCCTGAAACCCGGGATGGGCATGATCCGGACATTCCCGGCAGGGTAAAAAGCGGTATTC
>JBMTJR010000053.1:0-10897 GCA_049438565.1 Kiritimatiellia bacterium | reverse complement strand
AATCGCGGGCGACCTCTTGCCCGAGGCTTCCCTGGAACAAAAAATCGCTTCCGGCTTCAACCGCAACCATGCCACCACCGACGAAGGCGGGGCCATCGCCGAGGAATTCCGGGTGGAATATGTGATCGACCGGGTGAAGACCACATCCAATGTCTGGCTGGGGATGACCAACACGATTGTGCTGATCGGCTCCTCACTCTCCATCGTGCTGGCCGTGCATGCGGCGCGGCACAATCAGCGCTGGCAGGTGATGAAATGGTTTACGGTGACGCTTCTGCTTGGACTGGTCTTCTTCGGGATCAAAAGCGTGGAGTACAAAGGAAAATGGGATCACGGCATGGTTCCCGGTCTGCATTGGGATGATGCGCACGCGCTCCATACCATTCAGGAACATGCCGGACAGGTCCACGGAGAAGAAGGTGCCATCACGGAACTTCCCAAAGGGATCCAGCTCTATTACTCCCTCTACTTTGTGATGACCGGAATGCACGCGCTGCACATGGTGATCGGTTTTGGCCTGGCCGTCTGGATCATGATCAAAAATGCCCGGGGCTGTTTTAATGCGGAGTATTATCCGCACATTGAATACTTCGGACTCTACTGGCACTTCGTGGATATTGTCTGGATCTTCCTTTTTCCCCTGCTGTACCTCGTATAACCTAGGAAACGGTAATGAACTTTAAACTCCCCTCCCTGCCCAAACTTCCCGAGATCAACGGGATGTCGATCTCTCCAACTTCAGTGACGAGCACGGTCACACCTCTGTGAAAGGCTACTTTGCGGTGTTTTTTGCGCTGATGTTTTTCACGGTGCTGACGGTCTTGATGCATCTGGTGAATTTCGGACTGCTTGGAAATGCACTCTCGGCCATGAGTATTGCCGTGGTGAAAGCCTCCCTGGTGATTTATTTCTTCATGCACGTGCGCGAAAGCCCGAAGATTATCGGATTCATTGTGGTGGGAAGCTTTGCCTGGCTTTCGATTCTGTTCCTGTTCACGATTGCGGACTTCCAGGCCCAGTACGGGGATGGACCCAGCAACGTGCAGCACGCAATGCCCTGGTAAAGCGGCGGTAATCGCTTCGCGATGTCAGGTATCGCTTCGCGATGTCATTTGTCACTTGTCATTGGGAAAGAAGAATTTAGACCACCAATGACCAATGACCAATGACCAAATGACCAATGACCAATGACCAATGACTTCCCTCCGTCCCTATCTGAATCTCTGTAAGCTCGGAATCGTCCGTATGGTCGGTGTCACCGCGGCGTTCAGTTATCTGATCGCGGTTCCGGAGGTGGAAGGCTACGGGTGGATGCGGCTGATTGCGGCGCTGATTGGGATCATGGGCGCGGCGGCCGGGTCTGCGGTTCTGAACAATGTGCTGGAAAAAGATCTGGATGCCCGGATGGAGCGGACCCGCAACCGCGAGTTGCCGACCGGACGGGTGCTCCCGGAGCATGCGCTCGGATTCGGACTGGTTCTTTGTCTGAGTTCCGTCACCTGGCTAGTGCTCACTGTGAATCTGCTTACGGCTTTTCTGGTGCTTTCCACCGCGTTTCTCTACGTCGTGGTGTACACGCCCCTGAAAACCCGTACCTGGTTGAACACCACCATCGGCGCGATTCCCGGGGCCATGCCCACCCTTTGTGGCTGGGCGGCCGCGATGAACACTCTCGACTTCGGAGCCTGGGTGATGTTTGCGATTCTGTTTGCCTGGCAGCATCCCCACTTTTACGCCATTGCCTGGATCTACCGGGATGATTATGAAAAAGCCGGTTATAAAATGCTCAGCGTGATCGACCGGAGCGGTGCCCGGCTGTTTATGCAGGTGCTGTTGTTTTCTTTCTTTCTGCTGGCGGTGAGTCTGTTGCCCACGCTCATGGAAATGTCCGGATGGATCTATTTTACCGGCGCCCTGTTTTTAGGCCTGTATGTGATGCTGACTAGTTTTCAGTTCGTGGCCCGTCACACCCGCAAAGATGCCCGGCGTCTGCTGTACAGTACGATCATTTACCTCCCGGCCCTGCTGCTGGTGATTATGGCGGATGTGGGGATTTCGCGGATTTGGTGACGGATTTTTCTGTCAGGGTTCCGCCGGAACTCTGATGCGGGCCGCCACCTCCACTTCTCCATCGGTGAGGTGCCGGACCAGAATCATTTCCCCTGAAGCCGGAAACACTCCGGTCAGCGCAGTGATGACCACCTGATGGGTGACCAAAAGAACCGGGCCCGCGTCCTCACGGTTCATCGTTCTCCACAGTACGACGGACCCGGACAGCCGCAAGCCGGGAGCGGACGGAAATCCTTTTAAACAGGAACAGAGCAGAGAGCTGCCGGGGCCGTGGATTTCCTTCGGTTAAGGTTCTTTCGTCTCCGATAAGACGAATGTCTGAAAATGTGGTTTTAGATTTGATATGTTGGTTTTATCCAACAAATAAATTTTTTAGGTTGTTTCCCCTGCTTTCTTTGAGAAGGATGTGTGCATGTCAACGATCTCTCCCGCTATGAGCCGTCAATCTGTGGAAGCCCAGGTCCGGGCCAAAGTGTATGCATCGATGGGGCTGCCGGTTCCGCGCAAAGTGAACGCGCCCAATCCTCTGCTGGTGAATGTGAGTGCGCGTCATGCGCATCTGACCCAGGAGGCGGTGGAGAAACTTTTCGGACCCGGACACAAACTGACGCCCAAGAAATGGCTGTATCAGGACGGATATTTCGCGGCGGAGGAAATGATCACCTTGGTGGGACCCCGCAGCCGGGTGATTTCGAATCTGCGGATTCTGGGTCCCTGCCGGGATGTGAATCAGGTGGAACTCGCTTACACGGATGCGATTGCGCTGGGCATCCGCGATGTGCCCACCCGCATTTCCGGAGATGTGAAGGGTTCCGCTCCTGGACTGATCATGGGGCCCAAAGGTTCGATGGAACTGGAGGAGGGGATTATCCGCGCGGCGCCGCATGTGCACATGAGCCCGGCGGATGCGGAATTTTACGATGTGAAAAACGGAGATATGATGCGTTTGAAAGTGGGGGGGCCTCTGGCGATGAGCTTTGACCGGCTGCAGGTCCGGGTGGGCGAGGGCATCAAACTGGAAGTGCACATTGATACCGACGAAGGCAACGCCTGCAATCTGCAGCCGGACACCCCCTGTGAGCTGTTACGAATTTAACTGAAACCCCAACAACCTGATTCCGCAATTGTGGGATCAAAATTGCAACGAAGAGGAAAATATCATGAGTGATTCCCTTGGAATTATCGAAACGAAAGGACTGGCAGGCAGCATTGAAGCCAGTGACGCCATGGTCAAAGCGGCCGGCGTGACGCTTGCGAAACAAATCCCGATTGGCGGAGGATACATGACCATCACCGTGAAAGGCGATGTCGGATCCGTCAAAGCGGCAGTGGAAGCCGGCGCGGAAGCCGCCTCCCGGGTGGGAGAGCTCGTGGCTTCCCACGTGATTCCCCGTCCACATGCGGACTTAATCAAACAATTTGGACTGTAACTCTTAAGGAAATACGACCATGGCAAAACAAGCACTCGGTATTATTGAAACTGTGGGACTGACCACACTGATGGAAGCGGCGGATGCGGCACTCAAAGCGGCGGATGTCACCATGACCGGCTGGGAAAAGGTGGGAAGTGGACTGGTAACCGGATTTTTCCACGGAGATGTGGCCGCGGTGAAAGCCGCGCTCGAAGTGGCCGCTGAAGCAGCCGCGCAGATTGGAACTGTCAAGGCAATGCATGTCATTCCGCGTCCGCATGATGATTTGAGCGGTCTCGGCGCGTACATTGGCTAAGAATCGAAATCGCGATCGAAATCGGTTTATTGACCCCTATGAAAATCCTTGTCGCAAATATAGGCTCCACCTCCTTCAAATACCGTCTGTTTGATTTGGACGGCGGGGCGGAGCGTGTATTGGCGGAGGGCGGGCTGCAGCGCGTGACCGATCATGGGGCGGCGATTGAAGAGAGTCTCGCCTCCCTGGAGGAGGAGGGACATCTCTCCTCCGTGCATGAACTCGATGCCGTCGGTTTTAAAACGGTTCTCGGCAAAGATCTGTCCGGCTGCGTGCCGGCGGATGAGCGGACCCTGAAGGCGCTGGACGATTTCAAAGAAATTGCTCCGGCCCACAATCCACCCTATGCGGCCAGTATCCGCTACTTCCGTGAGCATTACCCCTCGGTTCAGCGGGTGGCTCTGTTCGAGACCGCGTTTTATCAATGGATCCCGGAGGCTGCACGCACCTACGGTCTGCCGAAAAGCTGGCGGGATCTGGGGATTCAGCGTTTCGGATTTCACGGCGCCAGCCACAAGTTCGTGAACGAAAGGGTGGCGGAACTCATGGACCGTCCGGAAATCGTGGAGCGTCTGCGGAATCTTTATGTGAAGGGGCCGGGGGAATACACGGGCAGGCCTTTCCGCAGTATCTCCTGTCATCTGGGCGGAAGCAGTTCTGTGACCGGTGTGCACAACGGAATTGCGATCGGAACCAGTATGGGTTTCAGTCCTCAGTCCGGTCTGCCCCAGAACAACCGGGTGGGGGATCTGGATTCCAATGCGCTTCCCTATGCGATGCAGAAACTCAACCTTCCGGTGGAAGAGGCGCTCCGCCAAATGAACAAAGAGGGCGGTCTGCTGGGGATTTCGGGGGTCGGCAATGATTTGCGAGACATCAAGGAGGCTGCGGATCAGGGGAATCCGGATGCGCAGTTGGCGATAGAGGTTCTGATTGACTCGATCCGTGGGTATATCGGAACGTACATGCTCAAAATGGGCGGTCTGGAGGCCCTGGTGTTCACTGCCGGGATCGGAGAGCACAACCCCTGGCTGCGGGCGGCGGTGTGTGAAGGACTGGAGGAGTTCGGACTCAAACTCGATCCGGCTCTGAATGAACCCCTGCACCAGGAAGGCCCCATTCACGCCGCCGACTCCAAAGTGAGCGTGTGGGTGATTCCCACCAATGAAGAACTGGTGATTGCGCGGGAGACCCGGCGGCTTCTGCAAAAATCTGAAATTTAAAACCTCAAATCTCAAATCTCAAATTTGAAATTTAAAATCTGAAATCTGAAATTTACGAAACAACCCTACCAAAGGAAAACACCATGGCTCAGTTAGCATTAGGAATTCTCGAAACCAAAGGTCTGGCATGTCTGGTTGCAGGCACGGATGCCATGCTCAAAGCAGCGGACGTCAAACTCGTCGGCCCCATGAAGAACGTGGGCAGCGGACTTTGCACCGCAATGATTGAGGGCGATGTGGCCGCAGTCAAAGCGTCCATCGAAGTGGGCACCCAGGCCGCCTCCGAGTTGGGCGAGGTGGTCAGCATGCAGGTCATCCCGCGTCCGCACGATGAAGTGTCCGCGATCCTGCCCCGGGCCACAACCGCCGCCAAGAAGTAAGCAATGTTTCTTGCACGGGTGATCGGCCAGGTCGTCTCCAGCAAAAAGGACGATGCGATGCAGGGGCGCAAGCTTCTGATTCTTCGTCCCATGCTGGTGGATGAATCCAATCCGGCGCAGCTGCGTCCCGGATCCAACACCGTGGTGGCCGTCGATTCGATCGGGGCCGGCGTGGGGGAACTGGTGATGTTCGTGCAGGGCAGTTCCGCCCGCAAGGTCAAAGGTCTCTCGCCCTGTCCGGTGGATGCGGCGGTGACCGGGATCGTCGATGCGGTGGATGTGCTGGGAAAAAATATCTTTAAATCCTCGGATGAATAGGACCGGAATCTCTGGTCAAAGGCAGATGTATGAAGAAACAGCTTAATGAAGATTTGGTCCGCAGCATCGTGGAGGAGGTCCTGCAGAATTTGCAGAACGGCCCCGCGAAATCCCCGGCCTGCGGCTGTACAAAGTCAGCTTCCGGCTCCGGAAATCTGGGCGTGTTTCAGGATGCCGCCTCCGCCGCCGCGGCCGCCCGGACGGCCTTTTCCGCCCTGCGCAAACAGGGCGTGGAGGGACGGGTAAAGGTCATCGAGATGGTCAAGAAAATCTGCACCGCCAAGGATGAGGAGTGGGGCAAGCTCGAATTCGCGGAAACCAAAATCGGCCGGCTGGATCATAAAATCGCCAAACTGCAGGGGATCAAAAATCTGCCCGGTGTGGAGTGGCTCCGTCCCTACGGAATGTCCGGAGATCACGGAATCTCCATGGAGGAGAATACGCCGTTCGGTGTTGTGGGAGCGATCACCCCGGTCACCCATTCCATTCCGACCCTGGCCTGCAATGTAATCAATATTGTGGCGGCCGGAAATACCGTGGTTTTTAATGCGCATCCCGGCGGCGCAAAATGTGCGGCCACTGCGGTCCGGACTTTTAATGCGGAAATCGAGCGGGAATTGGGAATCCCCAACATTATCACCATTATTGAAAAACCCTCGATTGAGAGTTTCAACGAACTCTGCGCCAGCCCCGATGTGAATCTGCTGGTCATCACCGGAGGCCCCGGCGTGGTCAACGCCGCGATGAAAAGCGGAAAACGGGCAATCTGTGCGGGTCCGGGAAATCCCCCGGTGGTGGTCGATGAATCCGCCCGTCTGGACAAGGCGGCCCGGGATATTATTTTCGGGGCATCCTTTGACAACAACCTGCTGTGTATCGGGGAAAAGCAGATCTTTGTCCTGGAAAAGGTCTATGATGCCTTTCTTTCCGCCTTCAAAAAAGCCGGAGCCTTCCAATTAACCTCCGCGCAGCTGGAGAAAGTGACCCAGGCGGCCTTCGACACCTCCTCCGGTGCCGGGGGCTGCTCCCATCCGGTACTGAACCGGGATCTGGTTGGCGCCTCTCCGGAAAAGCTGGCGGAGATTGCCGGGGTGACCCTTCCGGCGGGAACCGAACTCCTGTTTGCGGAAACGGACAGGAATCACCTTTTCGTGATTGAAGAGCAGATGATGCCGCTGATTCCGGTGGTCCGGGTCCGGGACATTCATGAGGCGGTTGCTTTTGCCAAAGAAAGTGAGCACGGCTACAAACACTCCGCCATGATTCATACCCTCAATGTGGAACACATGAGCTACATGGCCAAAGAACTCGACAGCACGCTGTTTGTCAAAAACGGAGCCTGTCTGGCCGGACTCGGACTGGGCGGGGAGGGATATTCCAGCTTTTCCATCGCCACCACCACCGGAGAGGGAATCACCACTCCGCTCACCTTCACCCGCAAACGGCGATGCGTGATGGTGGACAACCTCAACCTCATCTGATTCACCTGTATGCTGCTCGCCCGCGTAGACGGATCTGCCACTTCCACCATCCGGCACCCCAGTGCCAAAGGATGGCGGCTGGCGGTTTGTCAGCCGATTGATGAGGACGGGAATGAGATCTCCACTCCGATTATTGCGCTGGACGATCTCGGGGCGGGACTGCATCAGCGGGTGATCATCAGCAGCGATGGCGATACGCTCCGCAAATGGGTGGAGGATCCCCGAAGTCCGCTGCGGAACATGATCACCCATATTGTCGATGAGGTGGCGCTTTGAAAATCGGACATATTGTCGGGCGCGTCACTTTCGGCCACAAACTGGAGGCCTACAAGGGCGGCCGGTTTTTTCTGGTCATTCCCGCCACCCGGGAACGGCTGGAGCGCGGAGACAGCTCGCCGCTTCCCCGGGGAAATTCCGTGGTGGTGTACGATGATCTGGGCGCGGATGTGGGCGACTGCATCGCGTTCAGTGAGGGAGGGGAGGCCTGTATGGCTTTTTGCGAAGAAACCCCGGTGGACGCCTACAACTGCATGATTTTAGATACATTGACCTATACACCTCCGGTGCGGGAGAAAGAACATGAGTAAATTGATTACCGCAACTGAAATGAAATCCATCCTGGCTACCCGGGGGCCTGCAGGGGTTCCCTCCGGTGCGCAGCTCACGCCGATTGCCAAAGATTTGCTGAAAGAGGCGCAGCGGAAAGGTCCGGCGGGCCAAAAAGCGGCTGTGGTGAGTGAACCCATCGTGCCGGACTACGAGTACAAATGGACGCCGGGTCAGGAACCGAAAACTCCGGCTGAATTTCATGAATTTTTTCATTCTCCCGAAATCACCATCCTGCGGGAACGCATGGCGGCGATCGGCGAAAGAATCTGGAATAAAGATTACGTGGACGGAAACGGCGGGAACCTCACCATTCGGGTGGGGGAAAATCTGGTGCTTTGCACACCGACTCTGATCTCCAAAGGCTTTATGAAGGCGGAGGACATGTGCCTGGTGGACCTGAACGGAACCCAGCTGGCCGGGACCCGCAAGCGGACCAGTGAGGTGATGACCCATATCGGGATTATGAAGCGTCAGCCCAAAGCGAAAGCCTGCTGCCATGCGCATCCGCCCCACGCCACGGCTTTTGCGGTCGCCTCTGTGGTGCCGCCGACCTGTATGATTCCGGAGGCGGAAGTGTTTCTGGGACAGATTGGGCTGGCCCCGTACCAGACGCCGGGATCCCCGGAAAATGCGGATACCGTGGGGGAAATCGCAGTCAACCACATGTCGGTTCTGATGGAAAACCACGGGGTGATCACCTGGGGCAAAGACATCGAGGATGCCTACTGGAAAATGGAAAATACCGATGCCTACTGCAAAACCATCTGGATGGCTTCCCAGCTCAAAGGCGGAGAGTTGAAAACGATTTCCGGGGCGCAGGCCAAAGAACTGATCGGGATCCGGAAAAGTCTGGGAATGGAGGACTACCGTGACACCTGGAAGGAATGTGAGTTGTGTGACAACTCCGATTTCCGCCCCGGCGTGGTGTGCGGCATTCCGCCTGCGAGTGCTCCGGCGGGAGATCAGCCTGAGTACGATGATGCTGCGGAGGCTCTGGTCCAGCAGATCACCAACGAAATCATGAAGAAACTTAAATAACCCCTCTAAATCTATGAAAGTAACAATTATTGGCGGCGGTGGCCGTGTGGGCTCGAATGCGGCATTTGCTTTGCAATGCGCGGGAATTGTCAAAGAAATCCAGATTCTGGATTACAATCAGGATCTGGCGGAGGGGGAGGCCCTGGATCTGCTGCATGGTGCGGCCACGCTGGGCGGTCAGCGGATTTATGCAGGCGGCTACGACCGGGCTGCGGATTCGGATATTTTTGTCATCACCGCGGGGCTGCGCCGGAAACCGGACGAGTCCCGTCTGGATCTCATCAACCGGAACGTGGAGCTGTTCAAAGGAATTCTGGAGAGCATGCATCAGGGAGGATACAAACCTTCCGCCCAGGTGTTCGTGGTTTCAAATCCGGTGGATATTTTAACCGAACTCGCGGTGCGCACCCTCAATCTGCCCTGGCAGCAGGTCTACGGTTTGGGCACCATGCTCGACACCTGCCGATTCCGCTCGCTGATCGCCCAGGAACTCAATCTGGACGCCTCCCAGATCGATGCACTCATTCTGGGGGAACACGGCGACAGTATGATTCCGGTCTGGTCCTCTGCGACCGTGGGCGGACTTCCCCTGTCCGGACTGAAACAGGTGACGCCCGCTTTGCAAAACCAGCTCTTCACCCGCACCAAAGGAAGTGGGGCGGAGGTCATCCGCAAAAAAGGCGGTGCCGGATGGGCGGTGGGTGCCACCATTGCCGAAACCGTGCATGCGGTGGCCCTGGACCGCAAAGCGATTCTTCCGGTCAGCTCCCAGCAGCATGGTTGCTACGGATTGCGTGAAATCAGCATATCTGTTCCCACTGTACTGGGACGTGCCGGCGTGATTGACCATCTGGAGCTGAACCTCTGGCCCAAAGAGATTCAGGGTCTGCAGGCTTCCGGACGCGCGCTCAAAGAGACGCTGAAACTGGTCATCTGAGCACCGAAAAACGGGCCAGACCGGGCAACCGGTCTGTTTTCTGTTTTTCTTATATTTAGGAATTTTGTAATTTTCGCAACTTCTGGATTATTTCTTCTGATTTTTTAGGTTTAATATTAACTTATATATATTAATAATAGCTATTCGTAGAATGTTTCGACTGTTCTGATCCGGATTGGTTCAGGGTATGCTTGTGTGGAGGTATCCAAACTTTCACCATGAACACCTTTCAGTCCACTCTAAGTTTTTTCGGCGGGGAATCCCTCGTGTTCAAGCTTGATGGCTTTGCCATGGTGGTAATGGCCTATTTGCTCCTGAGCTGGCTGATCTGCGTGGTGGCCGCTTTTTTCAAAGTGAAAGAAGTCCAATATTATGTCGGGCTCATTTCGATGGGACTCACCCTGCTCGTGGCATTGGTATTGGGCGGTCTTTGCCGGAATTTTCTGCCTGAACTGGCGGCTTTCTTCACGCCCAGTGGTCTGTTTCTGTTTGGGGCATTGGCCGGACTTCTGGTCTGCGCGGTGCCGGTGATTCAATATTTCTGGGATATCTCCTACTGGCACAGTCTGGCCTGTGTGGTGGGAGGGATTCTGATTCTGGCCGGTGCGATCGTGGTTTTCCAAATAATGGCCCATCCCGGCGAGATCACCCCGGCCCGTTTCGCGGTGCCGCTGTTTCAGAACGGAACCTCCGGACTGATCAAGTAAACGCATTCAGCGGAAAAAAAAGGGGCTCAGGATTCGGGTCCGTCTTCCGCAAAAGGTTTCACAATCTGTATGTCCGGGAAGTGCTTTTGCACCTGGCTCTCTGTATCCCGGGTGAACAGCAGCTTCACGTTGGGACCCGCGTCCATGGTGGCATAAACCTCACATCCGTCCTCCCGCAGGGACTGAATTTTCTGCAGAGTCCCAACGCTTTCCGGCAGCCAGTAGATCAGAGGAGGCCAGGCGGCAATCATCGTGGCATGCATGGCCATGGCGTTCTGCTCGGCGGTGGTTCCCAGCAAAGAAAAATCCTTTTCCTGAATCGCCTGACGGATACGGGGCAAATCCTGGGCCACCTGCCGGGGCCAGGCGTTATAGAGAACCGAGTTTTCCATCGTCCGCCGCATTC
>JBMTJR010000052.1:0-10960 GCA_049438565.1 Kiritimatiellia bacterium | reverse complement strand
CCGTGGAGTATCCGCCGGTGCAGAGCAGTACCGCGTCGGCCGCGTACTCCTCCAGCTCTCCGGTCACCAGATTGCGCACGATGATCCCGCGCGCTTTTCCATCGACCACCACCAGATCGAGCATTTCCCGGCGGGGGAACATCTGGACGGTTCCGGCGTCGACCTGACGCATCAGGGCGCCGTAGGCACCGAGCAGAAGCTGCTGACCGGTTTGTCCGCGGGCGTAGAAGGTGCGGGACACCTGGGCGCCCCCGAAGGAGCGGTTGCTCAGGGTGCCGCCGTATTCCCGGGCGAAAGGAACGCCCTGGGCCACGCACTGGTCAATGATCCCGCTACTGACCTCGGCCAGCCGGTGCACATTGGCTTCGCGCGAACGGAAGTCGCCCCCTTTCACCGTGTCATAAAACAGACGGTACACACTGTCGCCGTCGTTCTGATAATTTTTGGCTGCGTTGATGCCGCCCTGCGCGGCTACCGAGTGGGCGCGGCGGGGGGAATCCTGAATGCAGAAACATTTCACATTGTAGCCCAGTTCTCCCAGAGAGGCGGCGGCTGAGGCGCCGGCCAGTCCGGAACCCACCACGATCACGTCGTGTTTCCGTTTGTTGGCCGGATTGACCAGCTTCATATTGAATTTGTGCCGGGTCCATTTTTCGCTGATAGGACCTTCCGGAATTTTTGCGTCGAGGGTTGGTTTTTTGATCATGATAGAACCTTATTTGAAAATTAACCCAGCATCCAGGGGGCGGAGAGCAGAAGCGCGTGCGATCCGTAGTCTGGCACCGCATTGGGATCGAAGGTGCCGCGCATCATGAAAATCAGCAGCGGGAGCAGGAAGAATCCCACGGCCAGCGCCACTGCCAGTGCCATGCCGGCGAAATGGAGATAGGGCAGGGTGGAGGGACGGGAAAGTCCCAGACTCTGAATCGCGCTCCAGACCCCGTGCAGCAGATGGGAGCAAAGCACCGCCATGGCGGCCATGTAGAGCAGAACCAGTCCGAAGTTGCCCTGAAAAGTCTGCACCACCAGTTTGTAAACGTTCACCGCCTCGATACCGTTTTCCAGGGTCATGGTGCCGATGGCCTCGTGATCTGCGTACTTGAAATTGATCAGATGGATAATGACAAACACCAGCAGCAGAATCCCGCTGACCGCCATATACATGGAGTGAAAACTCTTTTTACTGGGACCTCCGGCAAAACCGCTCATTTCATATCCGGCGGGGCGGGCCCGCTTTTTGCTGCGCTGCACACTCAGGGCGGACCAGATATGCAACGCGAAAAAGCCCAGCAGACCGAATTCCGCGATACGGATAAACATGCCGTGCATAAAATGATGGAGAAAACGGGCGTAGGCGTTAAACACCTCCGGGCCGGCAAACAAAGTCAGATTTCCGATCAGATGGGCGATCAGGAACAGCACCAGTGATAATCCGGTGATGCCCGTGAGCAGCTTTTTGATGACGGAGGAGACCTGCGGTTCTTTCAGATTTATCATGGTTTGATGCTTCCTTTAAAAATTTCGACACCGTACATTACGGAGCCTTTGGGTATTTGACAAATAAATAACGAAAAAATGGATCATTATTATGTGATAAAAAACCTAAACATTAAATTTACAAGGCTCTATACTGTCCGCACTTAAGATTAATCATCCCTGGAAGCATCATGAAAGTTCAAAAATCAATCAAACTCGCGCACACTTCTAGTGTTCTGATCTCCATGGTCGTCAACGGCCTGCTGGTGCTGGCTCTGTTGACGTTTATCACCTTCAGTCAGCCTTCGGAACGGGAAACCACCACGGTGATGGTGATCGATCCGGTGGCTCAGGAGGATATTGACGAGCTGGAGGAGGAAATTGAGCCCGAAGAGGTGGTGGATCCGGATGAGCTGGACGAGCTGGTGGATTTTACGCTGGATACCCCGATGGACACCAATTTTGAGCAGGAAACCGAGGTGGTCGAGGACGTGACCAACACGGATGTGTCCAGTCTCTCTGAACTGATGTCGGATGTGTCCAGTCCGGTGGTGATGACCGGTCTGCTGGTGGGACGGACCCCGCGGGCGCGCCAGGCCGCCGCCGCGAAATACGGCAAAGGACTGGAGAAGTTTTCCGAACCTGCGGTGATGAAAGCATTGGAGTGGCTGCGGGATAATCAGCATCCTAATGGTTCTTGGAATAAAGACGGGGGATCCCGGGGGGGATTCAATACCGGCTACACTGGACTGGCCCTGCTGGCGTTCCTCGCGCATGGGGAAACTCCGGCCTCTGCCGAATTCGGTCCCACGGTTGCCAAAGCGATCCGTTTTCTGGTGGAAAATCAAGATGCAAAGGGGGTCCTGCAGCCCTCCGGAGCTCATACGGGCTATGGACACGCGCTGGGCACCTATGCGCTCGCGGAAGCCTACACCATGACCGAGAATATCCTGCTCCGCGAACCGCTGCAGCGTGCGGTCAAAGTGATCATCAACGGACAAATGCCCAACGGCGGCTATGATTACGATTACAAAAAGGAGGACCGGAACGATTTATCGCTCGCCTCCTGGCAGTTGCAGGCGCTGAAAGCGGCATCTATCTCCGGGGTGGCCGGACCGGATACGAAAAAATACCTGCAGTCGGCCATGGATGGCATGCTCAGTGGATCCAAAAAAACGGATGCCGGTCGTTTCTTCACTTATTCTGTGAACGGAGGCAATGTCAGGGGGCCGCAGAAAACGGTCAGTGCCGCCGGGACGCTGGCGTTATTTCTCTCCGGACGGGGCCGCAGTTCGGAAGCCAAAGAGGCCTTGGAGTTTCTTTCCCAATATACAGAGAATGAAACGCTTCCGAATTGGGGGTCGGAAAAAAGTGAGGGGCATGGCGGGGCCATTTATTACTGGTACTATGCTGTGCAGGCCTTTTTCCAGGAAGACCCCGATGGCAGCAATTTCCGACGTTTTATGCCGGCTCTGGTCAAAGCGCTGGCCCAGAATCAGGCCTCGGACGGGCACTGGCTTTGTTATTCCGAAGGAGGGGCCAAACAGGGGAAAACTCTCAACACCGCTATGGGGGCACTGGGTCTGATGGTTTATTACCGCTACCTTCCCACCACTCAGGCTGATAATATTCAGCAGGCGGATACCCAGACGGTTCCCGGGGGACCGGGCGGCGGGGATGAGGAGGATGTAGGCTTCGAAATCTGAGCGCGGCCCGGGATTACCGGATCTGTCCGGTGCCCAGCACCTGAAATTTGTAGGTGGTCAGCTCCTCCAGCCCCATGGGACCGCGGGCGTGCAGCTTGTCGGTGCTGATTCCGATTTCTGCCCCCAGTCCAAACTCGTTTCCGTCGGTGAAGCGGGTGCTGGCATTGACGTAAACTGTGGAGCTGTCCACTTCCTGCAGAAATTTCTTCTGCGCGGTTTCGGACTGGCTCAGGATCGCATCGGAGTGTTTGGATCCATAGGTGTTGATGTGGGCAATGGCCTCATCCACTGAATCCACAATTTTCAGGGAGAGAATCAGGTCGAGATATTCGGTCCCCCAGTCCTCCTCGGTGGCGGGCACGGCCTCCGGAATCAGACCACAGGAGGCGCGGTCCCCCCGTAATTCGACTTTTTTGGAGATCAGCCGGTTGGCCAGCATGGGCATAAATTCATCGGCGATCTCCCGGTGAACCAGCACGGTTTCCACGGCATTGCAGACCCCGGGACGCTGGGTTTTGGCGTTGTCCACAATATCCACCGCTCCATCCAGATCCGCATGTTTGTCCACGAAAATATGACAGATGCCTTTGTAGTGTTTGATCACGGGCACCCGGGCATCCTCCATCACGGCCCGGATCAGGCTTTCGCCGCCCCGGGGGATAATCAGGTCAATCAGTCCCTCCATCTGCACCAACTCCTTGACCGCAGAGCGGTTGGTGGTCTGCACCAGCTGCACCGCATTGGGTGGCAGTCCCTTTTTTTCTCCCCCCTCCTGGATCGCCCGGGCCAGCGCCCGGTTGCTGTGAATCGCCTCTTTGCCCCCCCGCAGAATCGTGGCGTTGGAGGATTTGAAACAAAGTACCGCCGCATCCACGGTCACGTTGGGCCGGGATTCAAAAATGATGCCGATCACCCCGATGGGAACCCGGGTTTTGCGGATTTCCAGTCCGTTGGGCCGCACCCAGGTGCTGATCACTTCCCCGACCGGGTCTTTCAGCGCAATCACATCCAGAATTCCTTTCACCATGGAGGCAAAGCGCTCGTCGGTCAGCTCCAGCCGGTCCAGCATGGCTTTGCTCAGACCGTTTTTACGGCCCTCGGCCAGATCCAGCTGATTGGCGGTCTGAATTTCTTTCCGGCGCGCATCCAGCTCATCCGCCATCGCCTCCAGAATATTATTCTTTTTCCGGGAGCTGAGTTTGGCCAGCGCCATGGAGGCACTGTGCGCTTTTTCAGCCATTTCAAGCATTTCACATTTTTTCATCATGGTCCGTTTCCTTTTCGTTCAGAAGCACCAGGTTATCCCGATGGATGACCTCTGTCGAGACAGCGGGTCCCAGTATTTCCAGGATCCGTCCGGACTGTTTTCCCTGAATCAGCCGTAAATCCTCGGAGGAAAACTCCACCAGGCCGCTGCCCAGACGCCGGTCTTCCCCCGTGCGTACCTCCACCACTGCCCCGGGACTGAACTGTCCCTCCACTTTGACAATTCCGGCGGCCAGCAGGCTTTTCCCGCCGTGCAGCAGCGCTTTTTCGGCCCCGGCATCGACCTGAAGCTTGCCCGTGGGTTTGTGAAAAAAGGCGATCCAGTGTTTGCGTTTGCCCCGGATCCGTCCCTCCTCCCCGGCCTGACCGATGCAGGTGCCCAGATTTTCGCCGGCCAGGGCCCGGATCAGGGCGTCGGGTTTGCGTCCGTCCAGAATCAGCGAAACCGCGCCCGCCCGGTTGGCCATTTGGGCGGCTCCCAGTTTGGTGGCCATTCCGCCTGTAGAGAGTTCCGACCCTTTGCCGCCCACCAAATCCAGTTCCTTCTGACTGACTTCCGCCAGATTTTCCACCCGGCGGGTGCGGTTTCCGCCCAGGGGTGCCCGCAGACCGTTCACCGAAGTGCAGAGCAGGAGGGCATCGGCATCGACCAGCACGGAAACCAGCGCGGCCAGATAATCATTGTCGCCCAGCCGGATTTCGTCGACCGACACCACATCGTTTTCATTCACAATCGGCACCACGCCCTTGCGCAGGAGTCCCAGTAGGGCGTTGCGGGCATTTAAGTGACGGTTCCGCTGTTTAAGGTCATCATGATTGAGCAGAATCTGTCCCACGGCGATTCCCTTTTCCTCAAAGCGCTCGCTGTACATGCGCATCAGATGGGTCTGTCCCACCGCCGCCGCCATTTGCAGGGAGACCAGATCCGCAGGCCGCTTGGCGAATCCCAGGGGATCCAATCCCGCTCCCACCGCCCCGGAGGAGACAATCACCACCTCGCGGCCGCTCTTCACCAGAGCCGACACCTGATCGACAATCGCCTGGATCCGGACCGGATTGGGCCGACCCCTCGGGTCCACCAGCACCCGGGTGCCGAATTTGATCACCACCCGCCGGGCGGCGGTCAGTCTGATTCTGTTTGCTTGCGTGGGCATGGATTTAGAATCCCGGCATCATGCCTTTGGGCATGCGGGGCATTTTCCCTCTGAAGCTTTTCAATTTCTTGGTCATTTTCTGAGCCTGGGCAAACTGTTTGATCAGATCATTCACGTCCTTCACCCGGGTTCCACTTCCGCTGGCAATGCGGATGCGGCGTTTTCCATTGATGATCTTCGGGCGGCGGCGCTCCTGTTCGGTCATACTGAGAATGATCGCCTCAAACTTTTTAGACTGGCGCTGACCGGTTTCCGCCACCTTGGCTTTGCGCGCGGCATCCATCTGCGGCATGCCGGGCATCATATCCATCAGCTGGCTCATCGAGCCCAGTTTTTTCATTTGGCGGATCTGGCTGAGGAAATCGTTCAGGTCCATTTCCCCGCTGAACATCCGCTTTTCCATGCGTTTCATTTCCTCTTCGTCGACGCTCTGCTGCGCTTTTTCGACCAGGGAAACCACATCGCCCATGCCCAGAATCCGGTCCGCCATCCGTTTCGGATAGAAAGGCTGCAGATCCTCCTGTTTTTCGCCCATCCCCACCATCAGGATGGGACAGCCGGTGACTTCGCGCACGGAGAGGGCGGCACCGCCCCGGGCATCCCCGTCGAGTTTGGTCAGGATCAGCCCGGTCAATCCGCAGCGCGCATGGAAGGTCTCCGCCACACTGACCGACTCCTGACCCATGGCGGCATCGATCACCAGCACCTTGTTCTGCGCATCGGTGACCCGCACCAGTTCGGCGACCTCCGCCACCAGTTCCTCATCGATCTGCAGACGCCCGCCGGTATCGTAAATCACCACATCATAACTCAGCTGTTCGGCCTGGGCGCGGCCTCTGCGGGCCACAGCGCCCACCGTTTCGCCGGGAACCGGACCCAGCATGTCCACCCCGGCCTGTTCCGCGAGCACCCGGAGCTGATCCACCGCGGCGGGACGCCGGATATCGCAGCCGACCAGCAGCACTTTCTTTTTTTCTTTTTTAAAGCGGCGGGCGAGTTTTCCGGTGGTGGTGGTTTTCCCCACCCCGTGCAGACCCAGCATCACGATGGACCGGGTATGGCTGGTCTGCAGGAAATCCGCCTGCTCACTGCCCAGCAGCCGCTCCATTTCGTCGTGCACAAATTTCACAAACTGCTGTCCGGGAGAGACGCTGTTGAGCACCTCCTCTCCCAGAACTTTTTCGCGGACGTTTGCGACGAAGGTCTTGACCACCTGAAAATGCACGTCCGCCTCCAGCAACGCCATGCGCACTTCGCGCAGGGCGTCCTGAATATTCTCCTCGGTCAGTTTTCCCTGTCCGCGCAGGTTTTTGAACGTGGTCTGGAGGGATTGGGTCAGTTGATCAAACATAGGGGGAGCCTTTAGCCTCCGAAGTCGGAGGGGTTCAAGCACGATCCATGGGAAATAAAAGGTTACATTTCCTGCAGATTCTGGTTTTTCCTCTTGTCAACCTTCTGAGGGATAGGAATAATAAATCCGTATTGACGGACAACCGGTTCGTCAGAAATCAAATCAAGCCGAGAGGATACCCTATGAATAAGAAATTATCGTTTGTCTTAATTGCCGGAATGAGTGTGGCTGCTTCCCAGCTGATGGCCGGAAACACCGTTCGGGAGAACTGCGGATGTGGATTGGGAAGTATGGCGCTGGGCGATGAAACCGGAATGGTTTCTCATGTCGTGGGAGCCACGCTGAACGGTCTCTCCGGAAACCAGACCTTCGCGGTTTCTTCCGGAACTCTGAACTGTGAGCAGTCCGAAGGTTTCGTTTCCGTGAAAGAAGTCGAGGTTTTTGTGGCTGACAACATGGATCACATCGCCACCGAAGCCGCCGTGGGAGAAGGCGCGTATCTGAATGCCCTGGCCGACCTTCTGCAGGTCCCGGAGCATGACCGCCCCATGTTCTTTGCCGGACTGCAGGTGAATTTCGACAAAATCTTCACCGGACCCAATGCCCAGGCCAGTGATGTGACCCTCTCCATTGTGGATCTCATCTAAGCATTGCGGAGAATGTTCACATTCTCTGCCTGTATCCGCGCACAGCTCCGGCTGTGCGTGGTTTTTTTCATCCTCGGCGCTCTGCGGCTCTGCGCCGGGGATCTTTTTCCTCCCCTATGGAGCCGGGTGGAGGAACTCCGTCTCTGGGAGGACCCGGAATGGTGGACTCTGGTACATTATCACCGCACCATGTGGGGAAGCGTGTCCAGCCGGATGGATGATCCGCGTTTTTTTCTGCATCCTGAAGGAAAACACAACCGGAAACTGGAATTGGAAGCCACCCTGCGGGCGTTCTGTGATCCGCAGACTTTTCCCTCAGATCCCCCGGTCGCCTGCCGTTTCCCTGCCCGCCGCAAGTGGCTGCTGCAGCGTTTGGAGCTTTCGGACGATTTTTTCCCCGGTGGCGACTGCCTCCCTTATCTGAAGGCGGTTGAGGAGCTGGATGTCGAGTCTGCCGCAGTTGTATATCCCTCGGCCTACCTCAACAGTCCCGCCAGTATGTTCGGACACCTGCTGCTGGTGCTCGACCGGAGAAACCGCGACCGGCTGCTGTCCCGCGCGGTGAATTACGCGGCGAATGTCGAAGATACGTTCGGACCCCTCTTCGCCGTGAAAGGCATCTTCGGACTGTACGACGGAGTGTACACGCTACTGCCTTATTACGAAAAAGTGGAGGAGTATGCCGCAGTGAACCGGCGGGACATTTGGGAGTATCCCCTCAATTTGAATGAAGAGGAGCTGGATTTCCTGCTCCGGCATGTCTGGGAACTGCAGGGCCTGGAGAGCCGGTATTTCTTTTTCAAAGAAAACTGCGCCTTCAATCTCCTCTATCCGCTGCAGGTGGCCCGTCCCTCCCTCCATCTGGTCCGCCGCTTCCGCATGAGTGCGGTTCCGGTAAGTCTGCTGCAGCAGCTGGAGGACAGCGGCATCACCGAACCTCCGCTTTACCGGCCTTCCAAAGCCACCTTGATGAAATTTCAATCGGAACAGCTGGATAAAATCCAGATGCGGACCGCGCGGGAATGGGTGGAGGGCCGGCCCACTGCAGACCCGCTGTCTGCTGAGCTGCTCGAGTTTGTCCTCGCCTGGATTCAGTATCTCTACACCGAGCAGGAACTGAGTCCGGAAGCCTACCGGGAGCGTATTTTCCCTCTGCTGCGGGAACGGAGCAAAATCGGAAAAGTGGAGACCCCACCGCTTCCGGCTCCGGCCCCTCCGGATGCGGGTCATGCGCCCCGGCGGGTCTCTGTGTATGCCGGAGCCGATACGGTGACCGGAGACTTTCTCACGGGCCTCAGGCTGCGGGCGGCCTATCATGACTGGCTGGATGATCCCACGGGGTACCCTCCCGGCAGCAGTATCCGCATGTTCGAGGCGGATGTGCAGAGCCGTCCGGAAGAGGGGACCGTTTTTCTGAACAACCTGACGCTCATGGACATCCGTTCCCAATCTCCGCCGGAGCCCTGGGTGCGTCCCCTGAGCTGGGCGGTGGCCTTTGGCGCGGAGGCGGACCCTCTGGATCCGGAACATCACCGGGGATTTGCCCGCTTCGCCTCCGGCCTGACCCGCCAACCCGGATCCGGTACCCAGGTTTATCTGATGCTGAGTCAGCTGATCCTCAGGGATACCGATCTGGAATCCAACTGGAGCTGGGAGCCGGGGCTGGAGTGGGGAGGCAGCCTTTTTGCCCGCAACTTTTCTATGGGACTGCGGGGCTGGCATACCTGGGGGGTGCTGGGGTATGAGGACAGTCGGCACCGGGTGGAGGGAGAGACGCGCTGGTTTCTGACCCGGGATTTCTCCGTCGGACTTTCCGTCAGCTATGTCCAGGAGGAGGCCTCCGAACAGAATCTGGTCCTGTTCAACCTGAACCGGACCTTCTGATGCGGGTTCCTGTAGATTGAAGCTTGATTCATTCCGAATATTGTAGGAAGTCTTGACTATGCGACTTCGAGATGCCCAGCGTTTGATTTTCGGCAGTTTGACCCTGCTGCTTTTGATGTATCTGGGGGCGACCGCTTTTTTGGTCAGGGCCTTTGACCGTCCGGAACCCTCCGCCAGCGACCTCTATCCTCAGGCCGTAACGGCCTCCGGTCAGACTTTTGAATTTCCGGGGGAGGAGGCCTGGGCGGATACGGGAAAGGCGCTGTTTATGCGGGAGATTGAAAACTATGCTCTGTCCGGAACCTTCCAGACCTTTGAGATGCGCGAAGGGTCGGAAAATGAGGTGGCCCAGGTGCGCTCCATCGCGCTGGTGGATGACCTGCGTGAAGGAAAACAGCGTCTGCTCCGGGAGGGAGACCGGCTCGGGTCTTTCCGGGTGGACCGGGTGAGCATGGACCGGGTGACCCTCTCCCGGGGAGAATATCAGTTTGAGCTGGCCCTCTCCGGACAGATGGCCTCAGGTGCCAATCCGGTGCAGACCGAATCGACGACCCCATCCGCCCCCCAGCGCTTTGAGGATCTGCCGGCGCTGGAGGAGAACCGTTTCGGCAAGAAGGTTGCGGAAAACCAGTGGGTGCTGAAACGTCAGGAGGTCTTCAACTACGCGGAGGAGATCATGGGCAATCCGCTCCGGGCCACCCAGCTCTTCCGCTCCTTTTCCCAGGTGGCGGAGGCCGAGGGCGACGAGCCGGGATTCCGGATTCAGATGAAAGGAGAGGAGGCGTTTTTCCGGGACATGGGGCTGGGAGACGGAGATGTCATCCGCCGGGTGAACTCCATGGAAATGAAATCCCAGGTGCGGGCCGAATATCTGGTGCGGGAGTTTATGAATTCCCGGATGAGTGCGGTGGTGTTGGATGTGGAAAACAACGGAGAATCCCGAAAACAGATTTTTATTGTCCGCTGAGGATAACAACCTGAACTGGAACGGTTTTATGAAACTCGGAATCTATATTTGCGCGCTGGGCCTGCTGCTTCCCCTGGGAGCCCAGATTGAAATTGATCTGGTGGAGGCGCTGACAGAGGAGCTTCCGCAGAGCGTGGGGGTTCCGGATGCCGTGGATCACAGCCGGCCCGGCAAATCCGGGCCCGAGCATGATGTGCTTCAGTTTCTCAACGGGGACCGGCTCAGCGGTGAGCTGATCGGAATCGATGCGGAGGAGGGGCTGCGCTGGAAACACCCCGATGCGGAGGAAGAACTCAGCTTCCGGCTGGACAATCTGAAAAATCTGACCTTCCGGGATTCCGGAGAAGCGGAGGAGGAACTGCTTTCCCTTCCCCGGATTGAACTGACCAACGGCGATCAGTACCGCGGACGCATTCTGGCCATGGATGCGGAAACCCTGACCCTGGAATCCCCGCTGGGCGGCCGGATGAACATCCAATCGACGATGGTCCGGAGTTTCCGTCCCCGGG
>JBMTJR010000051.1:0-10963 GCA_049438565.1 Kiritimatiellia bacterium | reverse complement strand
GTGATCCGGTCAAAGCCGGGGATCTGGAGACCAAACTCAAGAGCACCCGCGAGGACGCGGTCCGCCAACTGCACGACCGCTCGGAACTGTTTGTGGACGGGGAAAACGTCATCCAGTTCGGACGTCACCGTTTTTCGGTGAACACCCAGGCCCTCGACCTCACCATCGTCCCCCGCGACGATCAGATGATGCTGCATCTGACCGGAACCGGATTTTTCGAATCCATCACCGATCCGGAATTTCTCGCCACCCGGCCGGTATGGGGTCAGACCTTGATTTCTGAAAATGAAGACGTGTCCCGGGTGGAATATCTCGCGTACTGTTTTTTCCAGTCACTCGACGGCGGTGAACGTCCGGAGGATCTGTCCGCCGCCATCAAAGCCTTTATGGCTCCCCGCTATGCGGAGGGATATCAGAAGGGCGTGCATGATGAGGACGCGGAGAAGATCGTATCCGCGCTGCTGACCCTGCGGGACGAACTGGGCACCCTGCGCACCCCCGCCGAGGCGCGGGCTCTGGCCACCGTTTACTGGGCCGATTTCAAAGACCGCGAAGAGGCCGGACTGCTGACCGCGCGCATCCGGGGGGCCGGGGCGGCCAATCAGGTCTTCCGGCAAAACCGCCGGCAGGCGGACACGGTGAAGGAACTGCATGAGGGACTGACCCAATTTGCCGAAAAGCTGCCCGAGGTGGATGTGCGGGCGGCCGAAAGCGCCGCGCTTTATTTGTTTGATGTGGTGGCCCATGATCTGCAGCCGCCGGTCAGCATGGAGGGAGGCAGCCTCCTCTCAGGATTTTTGGCGCAGCTGCAGAAACTCGGCTCCCGCAAAGCCTTTGAGGCGGCCTGTGACGCACTGGATGAAAATGCGGCCGCCCGCTTTGCACTGATCCGTCAGTGGATGCGGGGATACCTGCAAGCCACAGACGGGGACTGCCCCTCCGGCATTCTCAACGAGGCCGCCGCCTGGCTGTGCGCCGGATGCTATGATCCGGCCAACGTGTCCACCCGCAGCGAAGTTGTCACCCTCGAAAACCTGCGCAGCGTGCCGGACGGGGTGCTGAAGCTGCAATACAGCGACTTCATGTGGCGGCTGGAACAGTTCGTTCAGGTGACCGTGCCGCGTTTTGAAGCCTTTGAACGGCTTAAAAAGGGATTTATCGAGAAAGCCCGCAAAGCCATGCGGCTGGATGAGTTCAAACCGCGGGTGCTCACTTCGTTTGTGCGCAACAAACTTATCGACCGGGTGTACCTTCCGCTGGTGGGCGACAATCTGGCCAAACAGATCGGGGTGGTGGGCAAAAACACCCGTACCGACCGCAGCGGCATGCTCATGCTGATCTCCCCGCCGGGCTACGGCAAAACCACGCTGATGGAGTACATCGCCAACCGGCTGGGGGTGGTGTTTATGAAAATCAACGGTCCCGCCATCGGCCACCTGGTGACCTCGCTGGATGCGGCGGAGGCGCCGAATGCGGCCGCGCGGGAGGAACTGCACAAGCTGGGGCTGGCTCTGGAAATGGGCGACAACGTGATGATCTATCTCGACGACATCCAGCACTGCAACCCCGAGTTTCTGCAGAAGTTTATTTCGCTCTGCGATGCCCAGCGGAAAATCGAGGGCGTGTACAAGGGCGTCAGCAAAACCTACGATCTGCGCGGGAAAAAAGTGTCGGTGGTCATGGCCGGCAACCCCTACACCGAAAGTGGCGAGAAATTCCGCATCCCCGACATGCTGGCCAACCGGGCGGACACCTACAACCTGGGGGATATTCTGGGCGACAACGGCGAGGACTTTAAACTCAGTTTCCTGGAGAATGCCCTCACCTCCAATCCGGCACTGAACCGGCTCGCTTCCGGATCCCGGAAAGATGTGCATGCCATCATCCGGGCCGCGGAAACATATCAGCGGGAGGATCTGGAACTGGAGGGCCGCTACACCCGCGAGGAAACAGAGGAGATGCTGTCGGTGATGACAAAAATGATCAGGGTGCGGGATATTCTGCTCAAAGTGAACGCGGAATATATTCACTCCGCCGGGCAGGCGGACGAATACCGCACCGAACCGCCGTTCAAACTTCAGGGATCCTACCGCAACATGGCCCGTCTAGCGGAGAAAGTGGATGCGGTGATGAACGAGAGGGAACTGCAGACCCTGGTGATTTCCGATTATGAGAATGAGGCGCAGACCCTCACCACCGGCGCCGAGGCCAACCTCCTCAAATTCAAACACCTGCTGGGGATCCAGACCGACGAAGAGGCGGCCCGCTGGCAGGAAATCTGCAAACGCTTCGCCCGCAATCTGGTGATGAAAGGGGTGGGCGGAGACGACCGGGTGGGTCAGGCGGTGGCGCAGCTCGCCACCCTGGGCGAGGGACTGCAGGATATACGTCAGGTTTTAAAAGAAGGGGCCGGATCCAAATCCGCCGGGCCGGTGGAGACCCGCTTTGCGCCGGAGACCCTTGACCGCATTGCGGAGATGCTGGAGACGATCAAACCGGCACCGGTGATCCTGCCGGAAGTCCCCAAAACCGGCGGCCTCACTCCCGCCCTGGCGAAAATGCTCGAACAGCAGTTTGAACGCCTGCAGGAATGTGTGCGGGATCAGCCGGAACCCCCGGAACAGCTCCTAAAACGGCTGGAGCGGGCAAAATCTATTTACGATGACCTCATGAATCAGGTCGGCTACGGGGGCGGACATGAAGGATAGGGAGGACCTGCTCACACTGAGCAGTAAACTCCTGGCGGAGCTGAACCGGGAGCTGGACGCCCGCTTTATGGATCTTCCCGAGGATGTGCGTGCCCTGTTGGTGCAGAAAGGTGCCCTGACCCAAACCATCATCCGCGAACTCACCCGGCTGCTTGAGCAGGCTGCCGACAAGGCGGCACAATACGAAGCGCTGCTCGATCACTGCGCCGAATGGCAGGAGGAGTTTTTTGTCCCCCTCAAAGCCCAGAGCGATGGAAAAAAGGTGGACAAAGAAATCTATCTCCGGGATCTGGAGCAAATGATCGAAGAGGTGGGACGGGTGCTGGCGGCGCGGGAGGGGTGAAGGATCAGAGTTGAAGAGGCTGTGATCCCTCCGGGATCAGTGGATTGTTGGTTTCCGAAATAACGGGGTCTGCGACCCCGCCCTACTGGATGTCATCCCTCCGGGATGAGAACTCGACCCCGTTCCTAAGACTCCTAAAAAACCCCGGAGAGGTCCCACCACACGCAATGTATGGATATTTTGCAAAATGCGGCTTGAAATCAGCTATACATACGTTTTTATAAGAATATGCCGTCCACCTATTTATCCCTGCATATTCATTTGGTCTTCAGCACAAAAAACCGGGAGCATTGGTTTGAGAAATCTTTCCGCACAGATCTTCATGCCTACCTTGGGGGAACCATTAAAGGATTGGGCGCACAGGTAAGACAGGTCGGCGGGGTTTCCGATCATGTGCATCTTCTGTTTGACCCCAGATCCACGCATTGTTTGTCTGACCTTGTCCGTGAACTGAAGAAAAATTCATCCCTTTGGATCCGGGAACAGCTCAAACGATCCGCTTTTTCATGGCAGGAGGGATATGGTGCATTTACGGTGAGTCCGTCCCAATTAAGAAAAGTCAAAGGATACATTGAAAATCAGGAGGCCCATCATTTTCAGCAGACCTATCGTGAAGAACTTGAGGGAATGTTAATGAAGGCCGGCGTGAAATATGATCCGGCCTATTTGGACTGATCCTAAATGCAGGTCGGGTCCCGCAGATGCTTCGATCCCTCCGGGATGATTTTTTGATCACACGCCCCGGAGCCGGAGCAAACATGTCCCATGCAGCCTCCTAATGGGATGGTTGTATGCGCAATAATCCAGCCGGGGAAGGTTGATTCCTGATCCAAAAACCGTAGGGCTGGAAAATCGGATATGTCTCATTCTCCCCCCATTCAAATTCTGGGTCATGGTCTGGCCGGAGCGATTTTAGCGGAAACGCTGTCTGCCGCCGGATTCAGGATTCGCATCTGGGACGACGACGGCACATCCTCCAGCCGGGTGGCGGCGGGGATGTATACTCCCCTGACCGGTCGGCGGCTGATTCCCAGCTGGTCCCTGGAAGAGGCGCTGCCGGCGGTGAACCGGTTTTATCCCCGGCTGGAGAGGGAAACCGGTGAGACGTTTTTCTTTCCCCGGTCCACACTCCGGATCTTCCGCTCGGAAGCAGAATGTGAAGAGTGGCGGACACGTGGCGGCGGCGGTTATACTTTTCCGCTTCCTCCGGGGGAATTTCCTTTCCGCATGAACCATGGGGGCTGTGAAATCCGGGGCGGAGGCTGGGTGGATCTTCCCAGAATGCTGGAGGCCCTCCGACACCGCCGCAATGCAAAAGAGGAATGGGGAAAATGGGAAAATCCGGGAATCACCATCTGGGCGGAGGGAACCCGGGCCTCCGAAAACCCGCTCTGGAGGGAGGTGGGCTGGAGGCATGCGCATGGTGACATTCTCACGCTGCGAATTCCGGATCTGGCGGAGGACCGCATTTACAATTTCGGAAAATTTCTGGTTCCTTTGGGAAACAATCTCTTCCGCTGCGGGGCCACCTACAACTGGGAAACGCTGGCTCCCCTGCCACGGACTGCCGGAAGAGAGGAACTGGAGAATGAACTCCGGATGATCCTGACGCTTCCGTTTGAGACCGTGGAGCACCGGGCGGGAATCCGGCCGGTGGCGCTGGCACGCGTACCCGTCGCCGGTCCGCACCCCGAGTATTTGGATCAATGGATTTTCAATGGCTTCGGCAGCAAGGGCGTGTTGTTGGCTCCGTGGATGGCGGAACGGATGCGGCAGCGGCTGCGGGGGGAATCCGAACTGCCGAAAGAGACCCTGGCAGTCCGGAGGATCCAGCGTCAGCGGGACCGGGAGCAGACAAAGAAAAATAAAAAATAGATCTGCTGCACAATAAACGGCGCAACAGAGCGTTTTGGTATCTGTAGTTCAACTCCAACCCAAAGGCACTCCGATGAATACACTACTGATTAGAAAACCAAGATTGATCTGCCTGCTTGCCGGATTTCTGGTTCCGGCCGCACTTCTGGCCCAGCCCGGGGGCGATCCCGGTCCCGGACCCGGTCCCAAACGCCAGGGACCTCCCCCGAAGCGCGCGCTTGAACGTTTCGATGCCGATGGCGACGGAATGCTTTCAGAAGCGGAACGTGAAACCGCCCGGAAAGAACATCAGGCCCGCAAAGCCGAAATGCTCAAGGATTTCGATGCGGACGTCGACGGAAAATTGAGCAAAGAGGAACGTCAGGCCGCCCAGGAGGCGAAACGTGCTGAACGTCACGCGGAGATTCTGAAAAAATATGATGCGGACGGCGACGGCACCCTCTCCAAAGAAGAAAGATCGAAGGTCCGCGAAGAAATGGGCCCGCCCCCGGAACAGCGCAAAGCCAGACAGGAAAAAATGAAACAGCGTTTCGACGAGGATGGCGACGGCGTTCTCTCGGAAGCTGAGCGCGAAAAAGCCCGCGAGCAAATGCAGAAAAGAAAAGGGGACCGGCCCGACCGGAAAGGTCCTCCTCCTCCCCCTCCGGTCGAGTAAACCCCGACCCCATAAAAAACCCCCGGATTCTCCGGGGGTTTTTCTTGTAAGAGACCTCTCAGGAAGGACTCAGCTGCATCCGCCACTTCCGCATCCGCCTCCTCCCCCGCAGCCTCCGCCACAGCATCCACCCTGCTTCGGAGCCACTTCGTCCTCGCTCGGAACCCGGCCCAGTTCAAAAGTCTTAGTGACATAACGGACTATGGTGTCCCGCAGTTCTTCGAAACCCTGCTGTGCCTCCACAAAGCCCCCGGCCACCGGATGCATCAGCAGACGTTCCCGCTGGTCTTCAAAGGCCTGAATTTCCTCCTCAGTCAGATCGCCGGTGGTTTCCTGTTTCTGCACCAGTTCGGATTGTTTCTGGCTCAGGGCCTGATACATTTGCTGGGCCTCCTGATCCTCGACAAAGGCGTCCAACTGGCTTTTCATGCGTTTATAGCTTTCCAGCTCCAGTAAACTTGCGCACAGTTCTTTGGTTTTGCTAATCACGGGGGTTTCCTGAACATTAAGTAGGTCTGACATCGTATTCCTTATGAGTTGAATTATTTACCCGGCAGGATATAACCTTTCAGATGAAATGCAACCCCGGAAACAGGTATGATTGATGTACAGGAGAAGCCCCGCATGGTGGAGAGGGCTTTTCTGCTGAGCGTCTACCGCAAAGGGGATTCCGCAGCGGAGGCGGAGGATTTACTGGAGGAACTTAAAGAACTGGTCACCACGCTGGGAATTGGAATTGTGGGGTCTGCCGTGGTCGAAGTGCGTGAATGGAAGGCCCGGCTGCTCATCGGCAGCGGGAAGGCCGCCGAAGTTCTGGAGCGGATGAAAGAACTGGAGGCCGACTGTCTGGTGGTGGACAATGAGCTTTCACCCGCCCAGCAGCGGAACTGGGAATCCTACACCCAGTGCACCGCAATTGACCGTCAGGAGGTCATTCTGGACATTTTCGGCAGCCGGGCCCAGACCCGGGAAGCCAAATTGCAGGTGGAGCTGGCGCGGATGGAGTACAATCTGCCCCGGCTGAAAAAAGCCTGGAGCCACCTGGGCCGTCAGTCCGGAGGAGGCGGCGGGAGCGGGGCGGCTCAGAAAGGGGAAGGCGAACAGCAGATCGAGTTGGACCGGCGCATGGTCCGGGACCGGATTTCCGCGCTGAGAAAAGAACTCAAAGAAGTCCGGGCCACCCGCGCGACCCAGCGGAAAGAACGCAGCCGGGTTCCCCTGCCCCACGCCGCCGTGGTGGGGTACACCAATGCGGGAAAAAGTTCTCTGCTCCGGGCGCTGTCAGGATCCAGTGTGTACGTGGCGAATAAATTGTTCGCCACGCTCGACACCACCACCCGCCGGATCGAACTGCCCAATGGGCGTCCCTTGCTGGTGACGGACACGGTGGGATTTGTCCGGAATCTGCCGCATGGTCTGGTGGATGCCTTCAAAGCCACTTTGGAGGAGGCGGTGCTGGCGGACTTTCTCATTCATGTGCTGGATGTCACCGCTCCCCAGGTGGAGGCCTTTCACGATACCACCCTGAAAGTCCTGGCCGAGCTGGGTGCGGATCAAAAGCGGATCCTCACCGTGTTTAACAAAATTGATCTTCTGCCCGACGACACCCGTAAAATCGGGCTCTACAGACAGCATCCGGATGCCGTATTCCTGTCCACCCGCACCCGGGAGGGTCTGGAAATCCTCTGCGAACGTCTGGGCGATCAGCTGGCGGATCAGGTCACCCATGTCCGTCTTTGCGTCCCGCACCAGCGGGGGGATGTGGTGGCTCTGCTGCATGAACAGGCCAAAGTCAGTGCCTGTGAATATGAGGACTGCGGGGTTTTCATGGAAGCAACGATCCCGAAAAGACTGGAAATATTTGTAAAAGAATGGATAGTGAAAAATCCGTCTCTCCTCACCAAAATCTGATAAACTTCCCCGTTTTCCTTCTCGTTTTTTACGCACAGCCCCTTAGAGATCTTAGAATATGGACCCAAACGCAAACAATCTTTCTCCCTATGGGGAGTATCCCACCGCAGCTCCTGCGCCTATGCCTCCGCCCCAGAGTATCGGGCCTGCCTCTTACGGCCCCTACTCGGGTTATGGATATACAGGAACGCCCTATGCGCCCACCCAGGCGGCCTATGGATACTCCGGATACAACAAATACGGCAATTACAATTACGGCTACCAGGCAGCCGAATTTTTATCACCCCGCCGTCTGATCAAAGTCATCCGCCGCCGCTGGTTTCTTATTCTGATGATGCTGGCTCTGGGTGCAGCCGCCTCCACGTTGTATTTCTGGAAAGCAGAACGGGTGTACCGCTCCCAGGCCCTGATTGAAATGAGCGTGCGTGGTTCCACCATCATGAACGGGGTGGTGAATCAGGAATTTGGAAAGAGTGAGGAAGTTTTCAACACCCGCTTGGGCCGCTTGCGGGGAACTTTTTTTAAAATGCAGGCATCAGAGCGTTTCAAACTCCTCTGGGACGCCCATGGAAAACCCACGGCGACCGAGGAAACTCCGAAATTCGGCCGAATCAGTTACAACATGATGCGGCAGTCGCGGCTGGTACAAATCACCGCTACCAGCAACAATCCGATTGTGGCGGCCATTTCCGCCAATGCGGCAGCCGAAGCTGCGGAAATTTTCTTTTCCGAGGAAAACCGACAGCTTTCTGACGCGGCGGTGGAGTGGCTGAACCGCTCTGCGGCTATTCAGAAACAGCAGGTCACCGACACAGAAAACGCCTTGCTTGATTTCCGCACCGAAAATAAACTCGACACCCTGAATGCGGAACAGGAGGCGGACCGCCAGTCTTTGATGACCCTCAATAGCATTATGATCTCCTACGACAATGAGCTGCTCCGGGCACGGGAATTTCTGAAGTCGATCGACAACATCTCTATCAATCTGGAAGAGGGGGTAAAGCTTCCGGGAACTTTGCCCAACCGTGAGATCATCATGATGGAGGTCCAGAACTACCGCGCGGCGCTCGCCCAAAGAGAGGCTTTGCTGGAAACCCGCACCCCCCGGCATCCGGACGTGGAGCGGCTCGATTTGCGGATCGGGGAAATCACTAACAATATTCAACAGGAGCTGGAGCTTTCCAAAAGCAGCTTTGTTCAGGAAATCCGGGTGCTGGAGGGTCAGCGTGATGCCGTAAAGCAGCGGATCGCGGAACTGACCCAGAAGGTCACCAAACAGGAATTGTTCTTGGTGGAACAGAATGCTCGTCTCAAGACCCTGATGCGGGAACGGGATGCGGCGGAATCTGCCTATAACGGGGTTTTGGCCCGGATCGAGCAGGCCCGACTGGCCGCAGACGAGGACACCGCCACCCTGAAACTCGTGGAGCGGGCCACCGTGGACAACGTGCCGGTTCACCCCAAACTGGTCACCATGATGCCGATAGGGGTCTTCGGCGGTCTGGCGGTAGGATTCCTGCTGGCCCTGACTTTGGAGGCAGTGGAGGACCGGATCTTCTCGATTGCCGAACTTGAAGGCGAAATTTCCAGCCGGATTATCGGGATTATTCCTCACATTGCCGGAGGCAAACGTGCCGACCTCGCCATGATCTCATTGAACCAGAAATTCGGTCAGGTCGCGGAATCTTTTAATGCGGTACGCGTGATTCTCGACCATGTGAACAACAACCGGCTTCGGTATATCCGTGAAAAAGGACATTCCCATCCGGGGGGACATGTGGTGATGTTCTGTTCAGCCTCCCCCAGCGAAGGAAAAACGGTTTGCGCCACCAACGTGGCCATCACCTGCGCACGCGCTGGTCAGAAAACCCTGTTAATTGACTGCGATATGCGGCGTCCCCGTTTGGCAAAAGTCTTTGCAGACGGAATTGAGGCCAAGGAGGGAGATGATGAAAATCAGTACAGCCTGCTGCACCATCTTTCCACCCACGGAGGCAAGGATTTTGAAAAAATCATTCTGCCCGGCCCCACCGAACATCTGGATCTGATGGCCTCTCTAGCGTCCAGTGATATCAACCCCGCCGACCTTCTCGGCGGAAACGACATTCGCAATCTCTTGGCCTGGGCCCGGGGACATTATGACCGGGTCATCATCGATACGCCTCCGATCGGACTGATTTCAGACGGTCTGGTGATCTCCGCGCTTTCCGACGGGGTGGTTGCGGTCTGCCGGGCCGGACAGACCCGTCACCGCGCGCTCCGCCATGTGCTGCTGCAATTCAAGGGAGTCGGCTCCAATGTGATCGGTATCATTGTGAACGATTTCAACATGAAGAAAGCCGCAGAACCTCTGGACGTGCATTACAAGGATTTCGCCTCCGGATACGAAAAATCGGTTTACAAAGATCAGGAGCTGACCGAAGCCAAAGAGGCCAAAGCAAAAGAAGGAAACAAAGCAGAAGTTTAAGCACTTTCTGTCAGGGCTGAATTCGAAATGATTTTTGCCTTGCTCACCTCCATTTGCTGGTCCTTTTCCGGATTCGGATCCTCCCGGGTGGCCCGGGAATGGGGGGCCGCATCCGGAAATGGACTGCGGCTCCTGCTTTCGACGCTTGTTCTGTTGGGAATTTGCCTCGTAAAAGAAGTTCCCCTGCTCCTGCCGGGCGCTCACTGGTTTGCTTTGGCCGGATTCTGTCATCTCTGTCTGGCGGATATTGGATTGTTTGCGGTGTACCGCAGACTGGGGCCCCGCATCGGTGTTCTCATGGTTTCAAGTCTGGCCCCGGCCACCGCGCTGCTGGGAGAATGGCTGCTCCTGGGAACCACACTTCGCCCAGGTCAACTCATTCTGATTGCCGCGATTCTGACCTTGGTGATTCTGGCCGTGGCACCCCGGGAACGGAATCATCTGAGTCCCGTTGAGTTGAAAACCGGGATTTTTGCCGGACTGTTTGCCGCCCTGCTGCAGGGAAGCTCGGCCGTGATCAACCGCTATGCCTACACCCGGCTTCCGGGAGATCTCTTCATCAGCCCCTGGTCCGCCTCTTTTCTGCGGGTGACGGCGGGAGCGGCAGGGGTGGCCCTCTGGATTCTGTATCAGCAGCTGCGGGGAAAAAAGCCGCTGCATCGGCCCCAGGAGCTGCTTCCCCATAAAAAAATCAAGGGCCATCCGTTTATCTGGATGCTGATCTCGGTATCTCTGGGGCCGGTTCTCGGTGTGATGTTTCTCATGCGGGCTTTTGAGAGCACCTCTTCCGGGCTGGTGCAGGCGATTATCTCCACTCTTCCGGTGTTTATGATCCCGCTGGCGTGGATACTCGACGGAAACCGGCCGGGTCTCCGGTCGGTGATCTGCGGATGTGCAGCGGTGGGATTGACGTTTCAGTTGATGACGCTGTGATCCTCAAAACCGGACATCCTTCACGGAATTGGATTGCTCCTCCCGGAGTGCCCCGCTAAGATACGTCCTCA
>JBMTJR010000050.1:0-10974 GCA_049438565.1 Kiritimatiellia bacterium | reverse complement strand
TAAACCACATTTGGAGGCGGTATAAAAAATAAACAGAACTTGCCCCTGATAATCGGAAAGCTGAACTACCCTTCCTTCAATATCCAGAACCGTAAAATCATGGACCGAGGTGGCTTCGGACACGGCGGCGGGTATAAACATAAGTGAAAAGAAGGCGATCATAAGGGTTTTCATCGTTGAGACTCCTGTGTTTGAGTTGAAAGATCGCGTGAGGAAGGTTTTCCTTACAACCGGATTTCATCCGGCGGTCTGGTACGCCAGCGGCGGTGCATCCAGATCCACTGGTCAGGGTGTTTGCGGATGAATGTTTCGATTTCCGCAGTGCAGGCGGCCGTCACTTTGGTGATTTCCGCCTCGGAACGGTCAGTGGGTCCCTGAATTCGGTCCCCCACCTCGACAATTAATTTCCGGCTGGTGGGTTCCCGGTAACAGAACACCGGATGGATTTCATATCCACTGATGGCCGCCAGTTGCGCCAGGCCATCCGTGGTACAGGCCGGACGGCCGAAAAAATCCACAAACACCCCCCAGTTTTTTTTGGTGTTCTGATCAAGAATGAAACCCAGAGGCTCCCCGCTTTTCAGAACCCGGATCAGCTCCCGGGAGGACCCCCTCCGGTCATGAACCCGGGTGCCCCAGCGCGACCGAACCCTGCATATCCAGCGGTTGAGTTTTTGGGGTTTCAGCTCTTTCACCACAATATTCAAGTTCCCGAAACCTTTGAGCGGGGTGGCTGCAGCCAGCAGTTCCCAGTTTCCGGTGTGGGCCACAACGGCAATGTAGCGTCGATCCTCCGGAATGTTCTCTGTATTCCGGAATTCGATCATCCGGTCGGCCTCCTCCTCTGACATGTAGGGCATACGCAGAAATTCCCCCACCGTGCAGCCTAAATTCCGGTACATCCTTCGCTGAATCCGTTTTGCCGCCTGTCGGTCGATCCCCAGACAGTCCACAATCCGTTGGGTGACTTCTTTTTTACGGAAACTGAAGAGCCAGACGCTCATGCCGATCGCCGCACCCATCCCCTGGGCAAAGCGAAGAGGAACGTGCCCGAAAATCCAGCTGAGACTGTGGAGAAGGAACGTCAATTGGTCTCGGCCAGTTCCTGTTCGAAGTGGAGGTGATCCTCTTCTACACTGACTTCAATAATCTGGTCTTTTTCAAATTTGCCCCGCAGCAGATCCTCGGCCAGGGGGTCCTCCAGATAGCGTTCGATGGCCCGCCGCAGTGGTCTGGCCCCGTATTCAGGATCAAAACCTTTGGAGATCAGGAATTCATTGGCTTCTTCGCTCATGCGGAGCGTCAGGTGTTTGGCCGCCAGACGCCCCCGCACTTTGGTCAGCTCCACCTCCAGAATCCGCCCCACATCCTCGCGGGTCAACTGATGGAATACAATCATCTCGTCAATCCGGTTGATCAACTCGGGTTTGTACATCATCTTGGCCGCTTCCACCATCTTTTCTTTGAGCACATCATAACTGCCGTTCGCAGTGGCCTGGGCAAAACCCAGTCCGGTGTTTTTCTTGGTGAATTCCGCACCGATGTTGCTGGTCATGATGATGATGGTGTTGCGGAAATCGACGGTCCGTCCCAGACTGTCGGTGATTTTTCCTTCCTCCAGAATCTGTAAAAGCAGGTTCATGACATCCGGATGCGCCTTTTCAATCTCATCAAACAACACCACACTGTAGGGCTTGCGCCGGACCTGCTCCGTCAGCTGACCGCCCTCATCATGCCCTACATACCCCGGAGGAGAACCAATCAGACGGGAGGAGGCGAATTTCTCCATATATTCAGACATGTCGATCTGAATCAGCGCATTCGGATCATCAAACATGAATTCGGTGAGCGATTTGGCCAACAGGGTTTTACCGACCCCGGTGGGGCCAAGAAAAGCGAAGGATCCAATGGGGCGGTTGGGATCTTTGAGATCCGCCCGGGAGCGGCGCAGGGCCTTGGAGATCACTCCCACCGCCTCCGACTGTCCGATCACCTGGCTTGACAGAACCGTCTCCATATCCAGCAGACGGGACATTTCGTTGTCCTCCATCCGGGTCAACGGCACTCCGGTCCATTTGGAAACGACATGCATGATGTCCTGTTCCCCAATCTCCACCACTTTCTCATCGCGGGATTTCCGCCACTCAAGAATTGCGGATTCGAGTTTTTCGCGGGATTCGCGCTCCTCATCGCGAAGCGCGGCCGCCTCTTCAAATTTCTGCAGCTCAATCGCCTCGTCTTTTCTGGCTTTGATTTCTTCAATCGCCGCCTCCATCTCTTTCAGTTCGGGCGGACGGGTCATGTTGCTGATCCGGGCACGCGCACCGGCCTCGTCCATCAGGTCAATCGCCTTGTCCGGCAGGAAACGGTCGGTCAGATAGCGTGAAGAAAGCTCCACAGCTTCCCGGACGGCATCATCCGTGAATTTTGCGTGGTGATGCTCCTCATATTTTCTGCGCAGTCCCTGCAGAATGAGGATGGCTTCCGCAACACTGGGCTCGTTCACCATCACGGACTGGAACCGGCGTTCCAGCGCCGAATCCTTCTCGATAAATTTGCGGTACTCATTCAGCGTGGTGGCACCGATACACTGCAACTCCCCGCGGGCCAGAGAGGGCTTGATGATATTCGAGGCATCCATGGCTCCTTCCGCAGAACCCGCGCCGACAATGGTGTGCAGTTCATCAATAAACAGAATGATGTTTCCGGCTTTGCGGATCTCATCCATCACCGCTTTGATGCGTTCTTCAAACTGTCCGCGGTATTTGGTTCCGGCCACCATCAGGGCCAGATCCAGTGTGACCACCTTCTTTTCAATCAGCAGTTCAGGGACATCCCCATCCACAATAGACTGGGCCAATCCCTCGGCAATTGCGGTTTTTCCGACCCCGGCCTCGCCCAGCAGCACCGGATTGTTTTTGGTGCGCCGGCAGAGAATCTGAATCACGCGTTCGATTTCAGAACTGCGGCCGATGACCGGATCCAATTCCCCCTTCCGGGCCATTTCCGTAAGGTCGCGGCCAAAGGTCGCCAAAGCAGGCATTTTCTGTTTGGCCGGATCCTTGGAGGCATCCGGTCCCTTGTCTCCGCTCCCGTCGGAAGAATCCAGAGAGGCATCCTCGGAAGGATCGTAGCCGGGATCCAGCTCCTTCATGATCTCAATCCGGGTTTTCTCCAGGTCCACATTCAGATTTTTCAGTACGCGGGCCGCAACCCCTTCCCCTTCCCGGAGCAGTCCGAGCAGAATATGTTCGGTTCCCACATAAGAATGATTCAGGGCCCGCGCTTCCGAACCTGCCAAAGCCAGCACTTTTTTCACCCGGGGGGTGAAAGGCACATTGCCCATGGTTTTGGTTTCCGGACCCACCCCTACTGCTTTTTCCACTTCCATCCGGACCGTTTCCAGATCAATGCCCATCCGCTGCAGCACATTCACCGCGACCCCCTGACCCAGGGCGATCAGGCCGAGGAGCAGATGCTCCGTGCCCACATATCCATGATTAAAACGGTCCGCTTCTTTGCGTGCCAGCTGTAAAACCTGTTGAGCTCGGGGTGTGAAGTTGTTCATTTGATTACAGTTTACGTCCTTTCTTCAATTCGGCAAGTCCTGAGCGGACCCATTCTGCGCGGAAAATGTCCCGCTGCTCCGGGGTCAGGGTGCGGCCGGCACATTTCTGAAGATGGCCGGGGCGCACATCCACCATCAATTGCTCCACGCGATGGGATTCATCCCACTCCAGCAACTCCAGCGCCAGCCCCAGCCGAATCATGGCGAGCAGATCCAGTGCCTCTTTGGAGCTCAAAACTCTCGCATTCCGCAGCACCCCGTAGGCCCGCCCCACCCGGTCCTGCAGCCAGGCCGGTTTGGATTCCTCCAGGCGGATTCGTGCATTTTTTTCGTGGGTGATCATTTCATCCACCACTTCGCGGATCTCCAGCAGAATCTCCTCCTCCGTTCTTCCCAGGGTGATCTGATTGGAAATCTGATACAGAAATCCATCCGCATCGCTCCCCTCCCCGCCGGAACCGCGCACTGCCAGTCCGATTTTCCCCAGGCCCCGGACCACCGGTCGGATTTCCTCCATCAGCACCAGTCCCGGCAGATGGAGCATGACCCCTGCCCGCATCCCGGTTCCCGTATTGGTGGGACAGCAGGTCAGGTATCCGAATTCAGGAGAGAACGCCACCGCCATCGCCTCCTCCAAATCGTCATCCACGGCTGAAATCTCCTGCCACACCTCCTCCAGACAAAGCCCCGAACGCATTACCTGCAGACGCAGATGATCCTCTTCGTTAATCATCACCACATCCCGGAGATCCCGGCTGACCGCCAATCCGGCCTGTTCGCTTTCTTCAGCCAGATCTTTACTGATGAGGCTCCGCTCAAACAGCAAAGTTTTCTGCGCCTCCGAAAAGGTGTCGACCTCAAAAAAGGACCCCTCTTTAAAGTGCGCATTCTGACGCAGCACCCCCAGCGTGTGATCCCTCACTTCCCGGCGCTGTTCGGCGCTGGCGTGGGCGGGAAAAGGAATCCCCTCCAGATTGCGGGCCAGACGAATCCGCGAACTGATCGCGATGTCACTCGGATCGTGGTCAAAAAACCAGCTGCAGGGGGTATCCAGCAGATCCTCAATCTTCATGCCCGGTCCCCGCCTGTTCAAGTTCCGCTTTCAGCTGCCGCAGTTCATCCCGAAACTTTGCCGCTTTTTCGTATTCCTCATTGGCAACCGCCTCGGCAATTCCCGCCTCCAGGGTTTCCATATGATCACGGAGAGAGATTTTCTGCTCCATGTGACGCGGACGCCGTCCGCGGTGCCGGGTGGACTGATGGATCGACTCCAGCACTCCCTCCAATTCCTCCGCGAAGGCCCGGTAACAGCCCGGACACCCCAGACGGCCCACCTTTTTGAGTTTGCGCAGGGTCCATCCGCATTCCGGACAGCTTTTCAGTCCCCCGGACGTGGACAGCGGGGCCGCAATTCCTTTTCCCAGCAACAAATCCGACATGGAGAAGGTGGCGCCCTGTCCCACCCCCATTTTCTGTGCACAGCTTTCACACAAATGCAGCTTCTGCATTTTCCCATCCAACACCTGGGTCAGATGGACCGAAGCCGGATTGTTGCACTGATCACATTTCATTGATCAAGAATCGGCACACCGTTTTCTTTGACAAATTCTTTAAAGCGGCTCTGGAGATCCAGCGTGACCGCGCCGGGCGCTCCGGTTCCGATGGAACGGCGGTCCACTTCAGTGACTGCAATGACTTCCGCGGCGGTACCGGTCAGAAACATTTCATCCGCCGTGAACAGATCATAGCGCTGCATCACTCTCTCCAGCACCGGATATCCGGCCTCCTCGGCAATCTGCATGACCGCGCGGCGGGTGATTCCATCCAGGGCCCCGCACCAGACCGGGGGGGTGATCAGGACCCCGTCCTTGACAATAAAAATATTGTCCCCGGAGGCCTCCGCCACCTGCCCCTGCGGATTGAGCATGATACACTCCATCACACCGGAGTTGATGGCTTCAATTTTGGCCAGCACATTGTTCAGATAGTTCAAACTTTTAATCCTGGGATTGATGGCCTCCGGATGGTTGCGTACGGTGCCTACCGTGACTACTTTCATCCCCGTCTCATAAAGTTCGGGCGGATACAGCTGGATTTTGGCCGCAATAATAAAAATTCCCGGTTGTTTGCAGAGATAGGGGTTGAACCCGAGCGTGCCCACACCGCGAGTCACCACCAGCCGGATATAGCCCTCCTGCAACTGATTGGCCCGGCAGGTTTCCAGTACGGCCTCGGCCATTTCCGCCTGGGACATGGGGATCTCTAGTGCGATCGCCTTGGCGGACTCATAGAGACGCTTCACGTGCGCTTCCAACAGGAAAACTTTGCCATGATAGGCACGAATTCCCTCAAACACCCCGTCCCCGTAAAGCAGACCGTGATCAAATACTGAAACTTTGGCATCTGCCTCGTCCACCAGTTTCCCGCTTAAATAAATTTTCATTCCTGTCCTTTTGCTTGTGAAATCAGCCTGAAATTGAACAGAGATGTATAGCCGATCCCCGGGGGAATGCAAGTTGAATTGCTAAACGCGAACGCGGCCTCCAGGGTTGCACGGAGTTTCACAATAAGTGCTTGTTACAAGGGGTTATACAAAAATTTTGTGGTGAATCGGTATCGCGATCGTTATCGGGATCGCTATCGGAACCTAAACTCTCAGCTCAACGGGAAAATCAGAGATTCAAAAGCGTTGTATTCTCATAAATTATTGTCGATAGCGATTGCGATCCCGATATCGATACCGATTTTTATGATGTCAAAATTTCTCTAAGTCTATCTTCAAAAAGATTTTAACTCTGAAAACTTTTCAGCCCTGACGCGGCCTCTATTTTTTCCGCGCCCGTTTACAAAGATGGTCAAAATGCACTTTTTCCACCGGCTGGATGCTCAGACGCTGTCCCTTGCGGAGCACCAGCATGCCCTCCAGCTCCGGATCCTCCTTCATTTCCTGCAGAGAAATCATGCGGGGAAATTTTTCCACAAATTTCATCTGACGCTGGATCCACCGGGGATCCTCCGGATCCGATTTAGGATCGAAATATTTACTTTGCGGATCAAAAGCCAGCGCATCCGCCTCGGGTCCTGAGACCACCTCCATGAGCCCCACCACCCCGGGAGGCGTAGCGTTGCTGTGATAAAACAAGGCCAAATCGCCCACCTTCATCTGATCCCGGAGAAAATTCCGGGCCTGATAGTTGCGGATTCCGTCCCAGGGCTCCTGGCCCTTCCGCTCCAGATCCTCAATCCCGAACACATCGGGTTCGCTTTTCATCAACCAGTATTGTTTTTTTGCCATAACTCTCTCTGCAAGGAACGGGATCTCCGGAAAGGCCGCGTCCCGGAATGGTGAAAGTACTTCTTATTTGCCGGTAGATATACCACTTTGTTTTATTTGCCGCGAAGGGGCACAAAAAGCACCTCCCCTATAACCCCGTTATGAAACATTTTCATGGGAATTTATCCAATATTTTCAACAGATTAGCTTCAGAATGGGGTTTTAGGGGTGAATCATTTCGCGCTCTTTTGTGGCTGAATCTTCGTCTTTCATCCATTCCGGGCTAGCCGGACTTTGGCTGGATGCGAACCCGGGAAGGCGTGACTCAGGATTTCAGCGCCTTCTCCAAATGAGAACAAACGGTTTCCAGCACTTTGATGCGGGCCCAGGACTTGTCATTTCCCTCCACCAGCACCCAGGGGGCGTGCTTTTGATGGGTCAGGGAGATCATATCATCCACCGCCACGTCATAGGCCTCCCATTTTTCACGGTTCCGCCAGTCCTCCTCGGTGATTTTCCACTGCTTGTACGGGGTGTTCTGTCTCTCCTCAAATCGGGCCAGCTGCATCTCTTTGTCAATTTGAATCCAGAATTTGATCACCAGATAGCGGTGATCCACCAACTGTTTTTCAAATTCGTTGATCTCCGCATAGGCGCGCTGCCATTCCGCATCCGCCGCAAAGCCCTCAATCCGCTCCACCAACACCCTTCCGTACCAGGAACGGTCAAAAATGGTCACCCGTCCCCGGCGGGGCAGATGACGCCAGAAGCGCCAAAGATAATGATGCGAAAGCTCCTCCTTGGTGGGCGCCGCAATCGGAATCACCTGATACTGTTGCGCATCCAGTCCCTGAACCAGCCGCCGGATCGCCCCGCCCTTCCCGGCTGCATCCTGACCTTCAAACACCAACACCGTGGAAAGACCGGCAATCTGGGCGTGGTGTTGAAGCTGATAGAGTTTCGCCTGCAGGGTTTTCAGTTTTTGTTTGTAGAGATCCTTGTCCAGCGACTTGCTCAAATCCATTCCCCGCAGGGAGCCCCGGCTGGATTTCATGCGCTGATTCCATTCCTTGTCTGAAAGCCCTGTGCAGGGGGCCGCCTGCGCAAGCCGTTCCCGCATGGCATCCCGGAGAGCCCGGGCCACCAGAAGCTGACGTGTCCGACTGTGCCGCCCGTTCACCAGACACCAGGGAGCCGGTCCTTTTTCCGAGGCTTTGACAATCTGGGTCGAGGCTTCCATGAAGCGTTCGTAGAGCCCCCAGTTTTCCCAGGCTCCGGGCTTGATCTGCCACTCGGTAGACGGGGAGGAGGACAACTCCTCCAGTCGTTTGAGCTGATGTTTTTTGTCCAAATGCATCCACACCTTCACCAGCAGAACCCCGTTATCTGAGAGGGTCTGCTCGAAAGCGGCAATTTCCTGCAGGCGCTGGCGGAATTCTTTTTCGGAGATTTTACGGTGAACCCGGCCCAGCAGAGGTTTGGAATACCAGGCGCTGAGAAAAAGTCCCACCTGTCCCGCAGAGGGAAGATCTCGCCAGTATTTCCAAAAACCCGGATATTCCTTGGCCGCAGCCTCTTTGAGGGAATAAGCCCGTGTCACAATTCCCCGGGGATCCATCCAGGCATTCAGGGTGTTCACCATTTCATGCTTTCCGGCTCCGTCCACGCCGGCAAACACCACAATCACCGAAGTCTGAGAGGAACGGAGCGCCTGCTGAAGCTCGACCAGTTCACGGCGCAGTTCCGGCTCCTCCGCTTTAAACTCTTCTTTGCTGACTTTCGGTTGATCCAGCAGGGAGTTCCACTTGTTCTCAGATTTTGCCATGTCGTCACCCTACCGGAAATCATCCGGTTCTGACCAGCGGGAAATCACGGGGAATCAGGGCCGGGGAGGACGGAATCCTCCGCAGGATGCAGGACAAAGACCGCCTGGTGAGGCGTCGCAAAAAAGTCTGCCGCCGTATTCAGAATGCTTTCCGGAGTCACTCCGTTCACATACTGTTCAAATTCCAGAATGATGGAGGGATCCTCCCCGTGCCAGTCGTAAAACGGAATCACATAGTTCCAGTAACTGTTCTCTTTCAAATCCTGTTCTCTGCGACGCAGCTGACTCTCCCGCACTTTCTGCGCATACTCCTCCTCCAGCGCTTCCTGACTGAATTCCTCCAGCAGATTCTGGATGCTCTCAATGAGATCCTCCGTGCGTTCCGGATCACAGGTGAAAGCAATGCGGACCTGTGCCAGAGGTTCGGGATAATGCTGCAGCGGAGACCAGACCGATACGTGGTAGGTGCCTCCCTCCTCCTCCCGGACCACCTCCCGCAGTCGAATCCGCAGCGCGGCCACCATCGACTGCACCGAATGACGGGAGGCATAGTCCCAATGAAAATCATCCTGGGTCCAAACCATCTGCACCTGACTGATCGGTTCCAGGCCTTTGCGCATGTCCCGGCGTAAAATGTACTGAGGAAATCCCTCGTCCAAAAAGTGGGGTTTCACCTCGGTTTCCTCCGCCGGAAGGGAGGCCACCCATTTCTCAAGCAGCGGTTCGAAGTTCTGCTCATCGATGTTGCCTGTGAACAGGAAATGAAATCCAAAGCTGTTCCGGAACCGCTCATGGAAAAAGGACAGCGCCTCCTCCATGTTCAGGGCGTCCACTTCCTCCAGCGTGAGGGGCCGCAGGCGGGGGTGATACAAATTGAGCGTGGATTCCACCAACTCGGAAAACTCCTCCCGCGGATCCGACAGCCGGTTTCGGACATTTTCGCGCAAACGGGACTGCAGGGCGGCAAATGCATCCGCATCCGTCCGCACCGTGGTCATTCGCAAATGCAGCAACTGCAGCAGCGTCTCCAGATCCTGCGGACTGGCAGAACCGTTCACGGTGTCCTGATCCATGGAAAACCCGGCATCCAGCCCCACAAGTTTTCCCGCCAGCTTTTTCTGCAGTTCCACCACCGAAAACGCTCCCATCCCCGTGGCAGAGGCCACCAGACCCGACAGCCGGGCGGAAATCCAATCCGAATCCGGCGCCATATTCATGCCCCCGCCCCGCCAGCCTTTCAACAAAATTTCGTCCTCCTTGAAATCCGTGACTTTCAGGGTTACTTCCACTCCATTGGAGAGGCGGTAATAAATCAGCCCCAGATCCTCCCGGACGGACTTCTCCACAATCTGACCCGGTTCCGGTTCGGACTCCAGCAATGGACGGTCCGCATCTCCGTCCTCATACGGAGATATCTCCATCGCTTGCACCTCATCAAAAAGTTCCAGCAATGCGGTTTCTGCCGGCAAGTTGACCTGACCGTCTTTGGACGGACCGGTGGCCATCACGACCCGGTTCTCCCCGGTTATCCAGGACTCAAACACCGACTGCACGGCCTCCAGCTCCACCTCCGCAAGCAGCTCCCGGTGCATCTCCAGTTCTTTTTCGATCCCCGGGAGATATTCACCCGTCAACGCATGACGCACCATCTCCGCCGCAAGCACTTCGCTCTCGGTATTGTCTCTTTCCGCAAACGCGGTTTCCATCCGGCGCAGTCGCCGGGCCGAGGCACGGGCCAGTTCTCCCTCCGTGAATCCAAAGCGTTTTGCCCGTTCCGCTTCCATCAACAGGTTCCGGGCCGCTTCCAGATAGGCCCCGGATTCATCTTTCACTCCGGCATAAAGGAGAAACACATCCCCTCCCCGGGTGTAGGAACCCTGGTAAGCCTGCGCCTGCAGGAAGGGAGAAGGTGCTTTCTGGCTTTGCTCAAAGAGACGCTGATTCAGCATGTCCACGGCCAGCCCGGCCTTGATGTCCTCCCTATACTCAGATGCGGTCCGCACCGGGCGGGGAGGCATTTTCCACAGCAGCGCCACCTGCGCATCTGTCAGTTCAGGATCGCTGAAAGTTCCCACCTTGGTATCCGCATGCGGGGGATGAGCATACACCTTGCGCTCTGGGGGATTTGCAGGCATTTGAATATCCGCAAAGTAGCGTTTGACCCACTCCTCCATTTGAGCGGCCTCCACATCCCCAACCACCACAACCGACATGAGATCGGGCCGGTACCAGTCCCGGTAAAAGTCGCGAAGCCGCTCAAACTCGAAATTCTGCAGTATGTCCAGTTTTCCAATCGGCAGCCGCTCC
>JBMTJR010000049.1:0-11199 GCA_049438565.1 Kiritimatiellia bacterium | reverse complement strand
GGGAAGCCCGGTTGTGCTGAATGGAACGGAATTCGGAGTCATCCAGAACCATTCCCTGGTTCTGGGTGCGCATGTGGCCAAAGCGCATCTGGCGGTGGCCGAGCTGCAGAAACAGATCAGCGGCGGCGGAATTTAAGCCGTACTTCAGACCACGCCCATGGCTCTCATGAAGTCATGGAAGAGGTACATGGAGTCATGCGGACCCGGTGCCGCCTCGGGATGGTATTGAACCGTGAACAAAGGCAGGGTTTTGTGGCGCAGCCCCTCGGAGGTCTGGTCGTTCAGATTGATGTGGGAGGTTTCCACTTCGGCGGGATTCAGACTGTCTTTGTCCACGCAGAACCCATGATTCTGCGAAGTGATCTCCACAGTCCGGGTGGCAAGATTCATCACCGGCTGGTTTCCACCCCGGTGGCCGAATTTGAGTTTAAAGGTTTTGGCACCCAGGGCGAGAGCGGTCAGCTGATGTCCAAAGCAAATTCCGAAGGTCGGAATCCCGGTATGAATGAGTTTCCGAATCTCGGAAACGGTTTTCTGCACCGCTTCGGGGTCCCCCGGACCATTGGAAAGAAAAAGACCGTCAGGTTTGATTTGCAGAATCTCTTCGGCGGGCGTCTGATTGGGAAATACATGCACTTCACAGCCCAGCTCCTGCAGAATGCGGAGCTGATTGTATTTGGTGCCGCAGTCAATGGTGGCCACCCGTTTGAGGGTCTTTTTCTGATTTTGCGGCTCCCAGATGATTTTCTCTTTTACACTCACTTCGCTGGCGAGGTCGCGTCCGACAAGACCCTGGCTGGCCTTGGCTTTTGAAACCAGACTTTCTTCATCCAGGTCGACAGAAGAAATCACGCATTTCATGGCTCCTTTGTCGCGGATATGCATGGTGATCGCCCGGGTGTCCACGCCGTCGATTCCCAGAATGCCATTCTGCTCCAGATAATCGGGCAGAGAAAGGGTGCTCCGCCAGTTGCTGGGAATCCGGCTGCACTCCCCAATCACCAGACCTGCGGCATGTGGCTGGTAGGATTCAATATCCTCCGGATTGATTCCGTAGTTTCCGATGAGAGGATAACAGAGGGTCACGATCTGCCCTTTGTAAGAGGGGTCCGTGAGAATCTCCTGATACCCGGTCATGGAGGTGTTGAAAACCAGTTCCCCTTCAATTTCCCCCTGTCCGGCAAAAGTGCGGCCATGGAAAACAGTTCCATCTTCAAGGGCAATCAGGGCTTTGGTTCGGGTCATATCAGGGTCCTTGCTAAAATTTGCCTCTGCTTAACGATCCCATCCGCGGATGCAATGCCAAAGCAGTACGGATCAGCTCTCCGGACTGGGAAATGGATTTTCGCTGAACCATTGATCGGCTGTTTCTTCAAAAGTCTGCATACGCTTGTCGATCTCGCTCCACCAGATTTTGCTCTTTGTGCTGCCAGAGACGGCACCGGCGGTGTTGCCGACACCTTCCGCGGCGGCTCCGGCCGTGTCTACGACGGTTCCGGTAAGGTCGGATGCGGTACCCACGGTGGCATCCTTAAGCCCTCCCATCGCGGTTTCTCCGTCCAGGGTGACCACGCCTTTGGCCGTTTTAAATACGCCTCCCACCAGTCCTCCGGCAGCTTTGCCCACGCCTTTGACCGCAGTAACTCCGGTGTCGGCCACGGCTTTTCCGGCCTCCAGTCCGCCTTTTGCCACGTTTCCGCCCAGTTTGGTGACTCTGCCAAACTGATTTCCGAGAATGTCCGCGAACAAAGTGGTGAAGGGGAGTTTGGGTTCGGCCAGGGTTCCGCCCAGCTTGTCATCGATGGTGGTTCCACTGTTGGTTCTGAGCTCGAAATTCCCGCTGATTTCACGCAGGGCGGGATCCGTGCCTGCATCCAAATTCATAAACAGCACGAAATCAAATGCTTCTCCCCCGAAGGCGGTTTTGGCCACGGTGGGATTGGGAACCAGAAAAGGTTTGAGCAGATCCAGGTCGAATCCAATGACTCCGAGCGCGATCTGGACGGGCGGGGGCTGATCCGGATTGGCGAGCGTGACCGGGCCGACTTTGGCCAGCAGTTTGAGTTTGCCCACTTCCTTTCCATCAGGGAAATTCAGATCCGCCTGAATCATGCCGGGTCCTTTTCCGGAGACATAATCGACCTGAATATTGTTCATCCCGATGCGGAGGTCGCTCAGAGAAAATGTCCAGCCGTCCCGCTCGAAATCGGTGAAGTTGATCTGAATATTCTCCAGCAGCAGTTCATTAACCCAGAGTGGGAGAGGGGAGGAGGGTTCCGCAGTAGCGGTTTCGGACGGGGGGATTTCCTTGGCGGGTTCTGCCGGAGGCGGAGGTCCCAGCCGGGACAGGTTGAGAACCAGATTGGTGTCCACAATCGCATTCAGTTTCAGACCGTCCAAAGAGACTTTCCGGATCTCCACAGGGTTCCTGCCTGCGGCTTTGGCCGGAGGCACCCGGACCGAAAAGTGATCAAGGGTGAGCAGATCCTCTCCGTTAAAACCCTCCGGCTGTGCAATTCGTAGATTCTGAATTCCCACCCGGCCGAGGAGAAGACTGAGACTGATATGGCCGATTTCCGTCTCGGATTGAAGCAGTTCCGGCAGTTTTTGATTGGCAACCCGGGTGGCAATTCCGGAGAAGGTGAAATGCAGGACCACTGCGAGCACCAGAAGAACAAGCAGGGCCGGCTTCAGACAGCCTTTCTTTTTGCGGGGAGAATCAGGGGCAGACGCTTTCGGAAGATTGGGCATGGGGATCCACCCTTTGAATGTAGATTGAAAAAAGAGAGGGATTATAAAACCTGAGCCGATTCAATAATCTCGGCGGCCAACCGGGCCCGGGCTTTGCGCTCCAGGGTGTTGGAATTCGCATGGGATTCCATTTGCAGCAGGCCCACATATTCAATGTCTTCGCGCTCCTGAATCTCCGGCGCGCAGTCCGGAGGTTCTCCCAGATCGATCACCAGTTTCTTTCCGGGATGGCGGGGAATATGATGGTTGAAAATCAGAGGATGCGGGGCGGCGGTGGCGGAGACAATGACTTCCGCTTCCCGCAGCATGGGGATCAGTTCATCCAGACCGGAGGAGAAGCCTCCGATCTCCATGGCCAGTTTCATTGCGTTTTCCGGACAGCGGGAACTCACGCGGACAGGCATCCGGGTACGTTTGCCGAGATAACGGGCCACCCCTTTGGCAATTGAGCCCGAACCCACAATCGTGACCGGGGCGTCTTCAGAAACGGAATCAATGATCCGCCGCGCAGTGAGTGCGGCAAGGCCGGTCAGATTCTGATCGATCCCGCTCTCTTTGCGGGCCTTCCGGGCCAAAGCCAGACCTTTCTGAAAGATCCGGTCCAGACGGGCATCCTCTTTCCCAAAGCGGTCGTGAAAGTGTTTGTAGGCCTGACGAACCTGACCGAGAATTTCGAGTTCGCCCAGAATGCGGCTTTCCAGACCGGCGGCAATCCGGGCAAAATAGCGGATGGCATCCTCCTCCGTAAAACACTTGTATTCCAGGTGGCTCGGAAGATCCCCGGGCAGAGTCCAGCCGTAGGTTTCCAGCCGCTGACAGGTGTTGAGAACCAGAAGGGGGCGGGTGGATTCTGCTTGTAATCTTCTGGCCCACCTTTCACGTTCTTGGGGCTCGGGGATGCTGAAAGTACAGGCTGTGAGAGTGTCGTCCATCAATTCGTTAAAATACGAACGATTTAAAAGGTTGCAAGTCTGAAACGGCGCAAATTGCATTGGAAATCCCTTTGTTCCTTTGGTTTTTTCTGAATTTTCGAGTTGCAAATTTAAGGAATTTATTTTCTGAAAAATAACTTATATAATATAATAATAAAACTTTTCCTCTATTTGGTATTTTTCCTGCTGACACTTTTTGACATGATACGCAATCCTCCAAAGCCTCAACCGGGTGCTCTTTCTGCGAAAAGCGGGTATTCTATTTTGGAAATTTTGGTGGCGTTTACGCTGTTCACGTTTGTCATGACCGGTGTGGTCTGGATGCTGATCTCGTCCCAGCGGCTGGGAGAGTCGGCCCGCAACCGGCTGAATGCGCTTCAGTAGGCGCGGGCGGCGATGGAGGATGTGATCAATTCCGGATATTCAGGTGCAGATCTGCAGGTGGGAACCCACAATGTCAGCCGCGGGGGACTGCAGGGCCAGTATGTGGTCACCGAGCCGCAGTCCAATGAAATGAAACGGATATTGATGACATTTACGTATCCCTCCTTTGGACGCAACGCAACGGTTCAGCTTGAAATGGAGGTAAGCAATGCGCTCCACTGAATTCAAAAGCAAAGCGGGTCTCTCGCTGGTGGAGGTGATGATTTCTCTGAGTATTTTCGGACTGCTGGGGGCCGCGATCTGGTCGAATGTCCTCATGCACGGTCGGAGTTTTATCTATAACCGCGCGAGCAATGCGAACACCAGTGAGGCCAGTTTCGTGGTGAACCGTCTGGTCTATGGCGGCAGCAATTACTGGGGACTGCGGGTTGCGTCCAGTTCGGAAACTACGGTGGCCCCCACAGGTGTGACCGGCAGCAGCGGACAGGTGGGCTGGCAGGCGGATGTCCGTCAGAATGTGGAGGCGGACAATTCCCCCGCGATTCTGGCCACCACTCAGCAGTTGATTACCTACAACCCGGTGGCGGAAACGCTGGATGTGAATGGAACGATCGTGGGGCGGGGGGTGACAGACAGTTATTTTATTATTCAGGGAAGAGAAATCTTACTTGGGGTTCAGGTGGAAGCCGAACCGAGGGGCAGGATTTCTTTGATGGAAACGCAGATTAAAATGAGAAACCGATGAATCCGGAAGCGAAAGAATCTTCAAAATCCGGAAGTGCGCTGGTCATGGTGCTGGTGGTTTTACTGATTGTCACCGCCCTTTCCACCGTCTCTCTCCGGAATTCAATGCAGCTCATGCGTTTAAGTCAGCGTCAGGTCTGGATGGAGCAGGCACATTTCGCAGCGGAAAGTGGACTGGAGGAGGCCGCCCGCCTGATTAATTCGAGTACCTACATGGGTGCCTCCGTCACCACGGTTACTCACACGCTTCCCGGAGGCGGATCCGCCTCAGTGGTGATTACGCCTCTGAACAGCCAGGGGAACGAATTTTCGATTCAGTCGACATCCACTGTGCAGGGCATTACCCGTGAAGTGAACATCGGAAGAATTTACCGTCCCACTTATTTGAACTACGGCAATTTCTATGAGGATTTTCAGAATTTGTGGTGGATCTACGGCGAGCTGATCGATGGCAAAGTATGGACCGGCAATACTCAGAATATCTACGGATACACGCTGAGCAACGGGGAAAAATACGGTCCTATCTTTACGGATCTCAATGAAACCGGGGCCAATGGTTTCGGCGGATATCCTCAGTATGCCTCCACCCTGAAAGAGGGCGGAGATGAGGATGACTATGATGATCTTCAGTTCTGGAATGAGTACGAGGACGGTTATGACACCAATGTGTCCATGCCCGCTCTGCTGGATGTCGATTTTGACCGGACCTCCATGATTGCGGATGCGCTGGATGTGGATCCGGATGAGATCAATCCCAGCCTGGTTACTCCCGAAAATATGCCCAAAGGAAAAGCACTCAAACTCAAGGGACGCACCGAAATCCGTTTTTCCGTGGACACGATTGGAGGGGAAGAGGTGGGCATTCTGGAAATCCGAAACTGGAACAAATTCGGCAACTTTAATTGGAATCCGGTTTATTCAGAGTCTCTGGATCTGGTGTATGTCGAAAAACTGACTTCGGGTCCCGGCGGCCACCGGGGTGCGACGCTGCGGATCGGGGACTCCAATCACAACACCCCCAATATCGTGAAAGCAAACCTGACCGTATGGGCTGAGGATGATGTCACGATTCCCACTCACATTATCTATGACAATCAGAATTTGGATGAATCCACGGACAAAATCGGCGTGATTTCCAAAGATGATATTTGGTTTGACCGCAAATTTACCGGCGATCTGGTGGTGCAGGGCGGTTACATTGCCACCGGCGCGGTGAGCTCTTCCAATCAGGGGGAACTGGGGTTGATCGACTACAATAAATTCGGGGTCCGGGGGACCCTGTATTTTCTTGGAAGCATGGTTGCGCAGCGGGTTTCCCCCTTTGGCGTGTTCAGCGGCAACTCTTTTGTATCCGGTTTCCAGACCGATCACCGTTTTGACAAACGCTTTGCCACGGATCCTCCTCCTTTTACGCCGGTGATCAGCTCACAGATCAATTACGAGGACTGGTTTTAATATGAGCAGGTCTTCTCATTCCCTGTTTTTTTTCTTCGGCATTATTTGTATGCTGATGATTTGGCTCACTTCGCCTTTCTGGGCCGGTTCCGCCGATAAGGATACGACGGTCAAACGCTCTGAATCCCCTGCATCCTCCCCGCGGCGCTTTCTTTATGCAGGGCCGGACTCGAACGCCGCCCGATTTACGGACGATACTGGAAACGCCTATGAGGTGCAGCAACTGAAACGTCAACTGAACCAACGGGCACGGATGGAACAGTCCGGGTTTGTGAAAAATGTAATTGAAAATCCGGAGATGCCTGAAGCGGTCCGCAGCCGTTTCCGCAAGGAGAAGGAGCGTCTGGATGCTTTGGCTCAGGAACATCCGGATTTGGCGGCCGAAGCGGATCAGGTGAAGATCCCCCGTCAACTCGCCGATGACGGGAGTTTCACGCCGGAATTCCGTCAGGCGGTGGAAATGATGAAATCTTCCGGGGTCTGGGATGAGATGCATACGCAATATCTCCGCAGACTGGAGGCGGCCGCCAAAGATGAAAGTCTTCCCCCTGAGGAAAGACCGACCCGCGAGGATATTGAGACTTTCCGGTCCGGAAAACATATTCCGGCATTATAGTTAAAGACTCATTCACTTGACCTGACCGGGTTTCCCGCATATCGCATCCGGATGAATGAACCGTACCCCCTTTCTCTCCGTGTAGCCGTCGAAGCCCTCCGAAGCCGTCTCGCGGAGGATCTTAATGTTTTGTGCGTTCGGGATGTTTCCACGGTCACGGATTATTTTGTGATCGCCACCGGAACCAGCAGTCCGCATCTGCATGCCCTCAGTGAGGAGGTGGATGTGTCCCGGAAAAATGCCCGGATCAAGATGACCCGGAAGGGCGGGGATTCAGCCAGCGGCTGGATGGTTCTGGATTTCGGTGAGGTGATTGTTCATGTCATGAACCCGGAACTGCGGGAATTCTACGCATTGGAGCAATTGTGGAGCGATGCCAAAACCATTGATCCTGAAACGATTCCGGCTCCGGAAAGCAAAGCCTCGCTCTGAGTGCCGGATTATCTTCGCCAGATTTTGACCTGAACCTGTTGACGCCCCCATTCAAGGGCTTCTTCGTGGCTGTCAAAAAACAGGTCCAGCCGATTTCCCTGAATGGCGCTTCCCCGGTCCCGCACCTGTCCCCACCCGTATCCGGGGATGTAAAGAATGGTGCCCATCGGCAGGACCGAGGTGTCGGCAGCCACCGTTCCCCTGCGGGCCACGGAACCGTCGGCACTGATCCCCACCTGCTTGGGTTGCCCTTTTTGCGGTCCGGAGGCGATGACCGGTTTCCCCAGCCGCAGCCAGCTGCGTTTCCAATTACAGCAGTGTCCGCATTTGCAGTAACCCGTGACCTCCATGCTGCGGATCTCATCAGCAGGGGGAAGGTTCCTTCTTTCAGCCCGGGGGCCAAGACATCCACACACCGTCAACAAAATCAGCAGACCCGTTGGAGTTTGAAATCCGGAACGGAAGCAACCTTTCGCATTTGCAAAGGATTTCCTTTCGGAAAAGCCGTCGAAACAAACAGTGCTGATTCTGTGTTTGAAAAACGTTAGGAAGTACATAGGTTATATAGTTTGCTTTTTTTCTGCAATGTTGACATGTTTTGCAAGTTATATTTCCGCCCGGCTATCAAAAGGGTCCCACTATGCGAAATCATTTATCCCACTTTTCTTTTGCAGATGAGACTATGGATGCAATTACAGAAAATTCATACGTCCTCTATGGCAACATTCGGCTTCAAACTCCCGATGTTCTTGGACAATGGATCCTGGTTGCAGAATGACTTTCCCGCACGATTACCCTGTTCTTCCCGAAAGGATCCCCGTCAACCCCGGCCTGAGATCCGGACACTATTTCGCGGATTTCGCCCGCTCGCGCAGTGAACTCGAGGAGGTCCAGCGTCTGCGTTTTGAGGTGTTCAACCTCGAAATGGGAGAGGGGCTGGATGAAAGTTATCTGACCCGGATGGATGTGGATCCTTACGATGATCAATGCCATCACCTCATTGTCCGGGATGAAAAAACGGGTGAGTTGGTCGGCACCTACCGTATGCAGAGTCAGCCGATGGCCCAACTGGGTCATGGATTTTATTCGGACACCGAATACCGTCTTGAAGATTTTCCCTCAGAGCTGATGGAGAAATCACTCGAACTGGGCCGGGCCTGTATTTCCAGTGAGCACCGCAGTGGCCGGGTGCTGTTCCTGCTTTGGCGGGGGCTGCTCTATTATCTTCAATACAACAAACTCCGTTACATGTTTGGATGCTGCTCCCTGAACAGTCAGGATATTTCGGAGGGATGGGCGCTGTACACCCGTCTCCGCCGCTCGGACAATCTGCACCGCGAATTTTCCCTGAAAGCGAGAGAAGGCTATGTCTGTGAGGGGGAAGTCCCCGATGAGGAACTGATTGCCGGAACGGAATTTCCCCGGCTGATGCTGCTCTATTTGGACTATGGCGCGAAAATCTGCAGTGAGCCCGCAATTGACCGGGCGTTTAAAACCATTGATTACCTGGCTTTGTTTGATCTGGAGGTCATTCCTGAAAAGCTGATGAAGGTCTTTAAAAAGGATATCGCGTGAGAGGGTGGGGGGGGCTGCGGCGGGTCGTTCGAATCGCTTTGATCCTGGTTTTCTGTCTGCTGATGTATCTCGTGGCGTTGTTGATTAAATTGGTGACGCTTGGCCAGCCCCGGCTTCATTTCCTTCTCATTTGCCAGGGCACCCGGATCTGGGGGTATGGTCTGGCCCGGATTTGGGGAATGCGGATCCGGGTGACCGGTCCCCGTCCCCGTGCCCCTTTTTTCCTGGTCAGCAATCACATGAGCTACACGGATATCTTTTTGGTCTGCGCGGTTTGCCCCGCCTGGTTTATCAGCAAATCCGAGGTGGCCGGCTGGCCGGGTATCGGGGCTTTGACCCGGGTGGGACCCACCATCTACATCAACCGGGAATTGCGGCGGGACGTCAAGCGGATGAATCAATTGATCGGTCAACTGGTGCTGGATGGAGGGGCGGTGGGCTTTTTTCCGGAGGGAACCACCACCAACGGAGAGCAGATGCTGCCGTTCAAACCCAGTCTGTTTCAGCCTGCGGTTGAAATGCAGCTCCCGGTCACCACTGCCGCGATTCGTTACGAAACCCGGCCGGGAATGCCGTCTCCTGCCGAAGTGGTTGCCTGGTACGGAGATAGGGATTTCGCCCCGCATGCCGCCCGACTGCTCGCCCAGCCCGGCTTCAGCGCCCATATTCATTTCGGAGATCAAACCCTCAAAGGCAGTGACCGGAAACAACTGGCTCTGGAAGCCCAGGCTCAGATTGCGGCGGATCTCGAAAAAATGAGGACAAAAGTCTGAATCCGCTTTCTCTGCTCAAAGCGGGAAGCGGCCATCCAGAGGCAGCTCATCCAGACGGTGCACCCAGCGGTCGGCTCCGGAAAGATGCGCTTGGTGATGCGTGGTCAGCACTCCCACCACGCCCATTCCGGCTGCTTTTCCCGCCTCCACACCATAAGGTGCATCTTCAAACACCACACAGCGTCCGGCGGGGGCATTCACGGTTGCAGCCGCTTTGAGAAACACTTCGGGATCCGGTTTCCCTTTGCTCACATCTTCGGAGCTGACCACGGCGGAAAAATACTTCCCCAAATCCATGAGGTCAAAAATCATTTCCACATTGTCCCGCTGGGTGGAAGTGCCCACCACCGCCGGGATTCCCGCATTCTGCAGGCTCTGAAGATAGGTCCGCACCCCGGGGAGAACCATCACCCCTTCGGCCTGAACCACTTCCCGGTACAGCGCCTCTTTCCGGAGGGACCAGGCTTTGATTTGACAGGGATCCTGACTCCAGCCCAGTATTTCCGGGAAAATCACCTCGTTCCGTTTCCCGAATCCCCGGAGAAAATGGTCATGGGGCAGCGCAAGACCGGTTTCCTGCGAGAGTTTTTCCCAGGAGAGTTCGTGCGCACGGGCGGAGTCAATCACAACCCCGTCCCAGTCAAACAGAGCGGCCCAGTCAGAGGATGCCATTTTTCAGACCAGGCTCACCCGCTCGCGGTGGAGTTTGGAGGCTCCGATAAACCCGGCGAACAAAGGATGGGGATTAAATGGCTGGGATTTGAACTCCGGATGGAACTGCACGGCCACAAACCAGGGGTGTTCCGGGATTTCCACAATCTCCACCAGTTCTCCGGCCGGTGTGGTTCCGGCGATGGTCATGCCGTGTTCCTGAATCGCCTCCCGGTATGCATTGTTGAATTCATACCGGTGACGGTGCCGTTCGCTGATCATTTCTTTCCCGTAAAGCTCCCGCACCCTGGTGTCCGCTTTCAATTTGCAGTCCCAGGCGCCCAGACGCATGGTGGCGCCCAGATCCACCACATCTTTCTGTTCCTCCATGAGGCAAACCACGGGATGGGGCGTTTTGGGATTGATTTCAGTGCTGTTGGCGTCTTCCAGCCCGCAGACATTGCGGGAGAACTCAATCACTGCGCACTGCAGTCCCATGCAGATTCCGAAAAAGGGAATGCCGTTTTCCCGGGCATAGCGGATGGCCGCCACTTTCCCTTCAATTCCCCGGTTCCCGAATCCGCCCGGAATCAGAATCCCGTCCACCGCGTCCAGATGCTCGGTTTTGTTTTTCTCGATATCCTCGGACGCAATCTTTTTCAGATTCAGCTTCATCTTGTGGGCAATGCAGCCGTGATCCAGGGCTTCAAAAATTGATTTATAGGCATCCTGAAGTTCCTGATACTTTCCGACCACCCCGATCGTGACCTCTCCGGCCGGATTGCGGATGGCATTGATCACCTTGCGCCAGGGGGTCAGATCCGCCGCCGGTCTGGCGATGCGGTAGTGAACCAGAAGCAATTCATCGATCCCCTGGTCGCTGAGC